>CAZSNW010000092.1:0-10130 GCA_964608245.1 uncultured Micromonosporaceae bacterium | reverse complement strand
CGTGGCGAACATCAAGTCGCAGATCAAGCGCAACCGGCAGAACGAGAAGCGTCGGCTGCGGAACAAGTCGATCAAGTCCGCGCTGAAGACCGCGATCCGCAAGTTCCGCGAGGCGCTTGAGGCGGGTGACGCGGAGAAGGCCACGCTGCTCGCGCGGGAGGCGTCCCGGAAGCTCGACAAGGCGGCGAGCAAGGGCGTGATCCACAAGAACCAGGCCGCCAACAAGAAGTCCTCCATCGCCCGGCGGCTGAACGCCACCCTCAACGCAAGCAGCTGACGTCGTCGTCGGCGCCGCAGCCTTCGCCGTCGTCACCGACGAACAACCGAAAGTCGTCTCATCGTCCGCGTCCGGCCCGGGGTGGCCGGACGCCGTGCTGTCGTCCCTGCTGCGGTCCGTCGCCGCCGGCCCGGTCCGCGTGAACGGCTGCGGAATGTCGTGCCGGCGCTTCACGCCCCGGCCCGGGCGCGTACCACCGCGAGGACGGCACGCTCGAGCGCGTACGCCGCGCTGTCCGAACCGCCCTTGACGTCCGCATTCGCCTGCGCGACGGCCTTCATCGCCGCGACCAGCCCGTCGGCTGTCCACCCGCGTGCCTGCCGCTGCGCACGCTCCACCTTCCACGGAGGCATGCCGAGGGTGGCCGCCAGCTGCTGGGGCCGGCCTCGGCCGGCCGCCGACACCCGCGCGACGGTACGCACGCCGTCGGCGAGCGCGTCGGCGATGGGCACCGGGTTGACCCCGATGTGCAGGGCCCACCGCAGCGCCTCCAGCGCCCCGGCCGCGTCCCCCACCATGGCCGCGTCGGCGACCGTGAAGCCGCTCACCTCGGCCCGCCCGCGGTAGTACCGGGTCACCGTCTCCTCGTCGACCCGCCCGCCGGTGTCGGCGACGAGCTGCGCGCAGGCGGCCGCCAGGTCGCGCAGGTCGTTGCCGACCGCGAGCAGCAGCGCCTCGGCCGCCGCCTCGGTGCAGCGGCCGCCGAGCCGCCGCACCTCGTCCTTGACGAACTCGACCCGCTCCCGGTGCCGGGTGAGCCGGGCGGCCGTCAGCACCCGGGCACCGGCGTTCCGCAGCCCGTCGGCGAGCGCCTTGCCCTTGGCGCCGCCGGCGTGGGTCACCACGAGCGTCGCCTCGTCGTCGCCGTCGGCGGCGCGGGCGAGCAGCGCGTTGGCGACCTCCTTGCGCGCGTCCTGGCCGTTGTGGACGACCAGCACCCGCGGTCCGCCGAACAGGGAGGGGCTCAGCAGCTCCCCGATCTCCCCGGGGGTGACGGTGGCGGCGTCGTGCCGGTGCACCTCCACCTCCGGTGAGCGGGCGCGGATCTCGGCCACCACGTCCGCCACCGCCCGGTCGGCGAGGAACTCGTCGTCACCCACGATGAGCACCACGGCGGTCACGTGGCCATCCTCGCACGCCGCGTCAGCCGGCCCGGGCAGCGTGAGTGACCGCCGTTGCCGGAGTACCTGCGCCAGAGCAACCGTGCCATGGGACTTCGGACCGTGCGGGGCGCTCTGTGCCGCAGCGCGTCACGGTCGCTCACCCCGGCGAGACCAGACACAGCACACCGGTATCTCGAGGGCGTGGTCCGCCAGGCGGTCCACGGCCGACCGGTGGCGGGGCATGGGTCAGCACGGCGAGCGCGCCGTCGTGGAGCACCGCGGCGACGTCGCCGTCGGTGTCGGTACGCAGCACCCGGGTGCCGAGCCGTGCGAGTGTCTCCAGCAGCTCCGGGTGGGGATGACCGTAGCTGTTGGCCTCCCCCACCGGGACGAGCGCCACGGCCGGGGAGACGGCCGCCAGGAACGCGTCGTCCTGGTACCGGGAGCCGTGGTGCGCGGCTTTGAGGACGTCGGCGCGCAGCGCGGCCGGACCGTAGCGGGCCAGCAGCGCCCGCTGCAGCTCGGTCTCCGCATCCCCGGCGAGCAGCACCCGCACCCCGCGCACCTCGGCGAGCAGCACCACGGAGTTGTTGTTGGGGTCCGACCGGGTGCCGTGCATCGGCTCGGCGAGCGGTGCAAGCACGTGCAGCACCACGTCGCCCACCCGGTAGACGGTGCCCGCCCGGGCAGGCACCACCGGGATGCGCGAGGCGGCGGCCGCGTCGGCCAGCAGATCGTGCCCGACCCGCGGCTCGGGGTAGGAAGGGGCGAGCACCGCGGTCACGGTCCGGCCGCGCAGCACCCCGCTGATCCCGCCGACGTGGTCCAGGTGGTAGTGGCTGATGACGAGCAGCGGCACCGCGCTCACCCGCAGGTCGCGCAGGCACCGGTCGGCCGCCACCGGTTCCGGACCGGCGTCGACCACCACGGCGGTGCCGGGGCGTACCGGCAGGGTGATCAGGTCGCCCTGACCGACCGCGCAGGCGACCGCCACGGCGTGGGCTGGCGGCCAGCCGCTGGCGAACATCACCACGGGCAGGGCACCGACGGCCGCGGCCGCGGCGACCACCGCCACCGGCCGGCGCCACCGTGGCCGGCGTAGCGCCCACAGCCCGGCCACGGTGAGCGCAGCCAGCAGCAGGCCGCCGGACCAGCCGTCCGGCCACGGCACCACCGCCGCCGGTGCACCCGCGCCGTGCCGGGCGACCAGCACCAGCCACCAGGCCGGCCAGTGGGCGAGCCAGGCGAGGAACGCACCGGCGTCCGGCCACACCGGAGCGACCAAGGTGGCGCCGACCCCGAGCAGGGTCGCCGGCACCACCACCGGGGTGGCGACCAGGTTGGCCGCGACCGACACCAGGCTGATCGTGCCGGTCATGGCGGCGATGATCGGAGACACGGCGAGCTGGGCGGCCGCCGGCACGGCGAGCGCCTCCGCCAGTCCGGCCGGCACCCCGCGCCGGCGCAACGCATCCCGCCACCCGGGAGCGAGCAGCAGCAGGCCGGCGGTGGCGGTCACCGAGAGGACGAACCCGGGCGAGGCGGCGAGCTGCGGGTCGACCACCACCAGCACGGCGACCGTGGCGGCCAACGCCGGCAGGGTGGCCCGCCGCTGCCCGGTCGCCAACGCCACCAGGGCGACCCCACCCATGACCGCGGCCCGCAGCACCGACGGGGTCGCCTGGCACAGGACCGCGTAGCCGACCATCGCCGCCGCGCTCACGACGGCGGCCAGCCACGGCGGTGCCCGGGCGAAGCGGGCCAGCACCAGCACGAACCCCACGACGATCGCGCAGTGGGTGCCGCTGACCGCCACCAGATGGGTCATGCCGGTGGCGACGAAGTCGGCCTCCACACCGGGGTCGAGCAGGCTCACGTCGCCGACCGCGAGCCCCGGCACGAGTCCGCCGGGTTCGGCCGGCAGCGGCGCGACCACCTCCCGCAGACCCGACCGCAGCCCGGCGGCGGCCTGCTGGTACCACGGCGGCCGACCCACCGGCTGCGGCGGGGAGTCGGTGACCAGGACCGCCGCGGTCAGGTCACCGCCGCGCGGCGGGGTGAGCCGGCCGGTGACCCGCACCCGCTGCTGCGGGTGGACCTCCCGCCAGGCCGGGTCGGCGGCCAGCACCAGGATCCGGACACGCAGCTTCAGCGACCGACCCTGGTGGTCGTCGACGCGTTCCAGCCACGCGGGGACGAGGAACGTGGGCGGTCGTCCGGGGTCGGCGAGCCGCCGCGGATCCTGCCGGACGACCAGCTCGGCGTCCACCTCGGCCCGTTGCTGCAGCGCCTCGACCAGGACGGGGTCGTCCCGAGCCGCCAGCCGGGGTGCGGTGCCCGCGGCCCCGCACACCACGCCCAGGAGGGCGGCGACGGTGATCCCGGCCCACGCCCCGGCCCGCCCGACCCGCCGCCAGAGCACGGCCGCGACCACTGCCGCCGCGGCGGCGGTCGCCACCGCGACCGGGGCGGTGGTACGCAACAGCGCCAACGTGGACAACCAGGTGGCCAGCGCCAGTGCCACCAGCCGCAGGTCCGGGCGCCGCCGGTCGGCATCCGCGGAAGGAGCGGCACCGGACGGGGTCGGGACGGTCACACCGTCACCCGGTCCCGCAGCTCGGCGAGCCGGGCGTCGCCGATGCCGGGTACGTTCCGCAGCTCGTCGACCGAGCGGAAGGCGCCGTGGGTCGTACGGTAGTCGAGGATCCGTTGGGCCAGCGTCGGTCCGATGCCGGGCAGGGTCTCCAGTTCGGCCCGGGTGGCGGTGTTGAGATTGACCTTGCCGGTGTCCGGCCCGGGCGCAGCACCGGCGCCCGCCTCGGGTGGCGGTGGCACGCCCACCGCGACGAGTTCCCCGTCGGAGAGCTTCCGGGCGAGGTTGAGGTGGGTCAGGTCCGCCTCGGGTAGCGGACCTCCGGCCGCTTCGATCGCGTCGGCCACCCGCGCGCCCGGGGTGAGCCGGACCAGGCCGGGTCGGTGCACCATTCCGGTGACCGCCACCACCAGCTCCTCCGGGGTCGGTGAGGGCTGGACGGCCACCGGGCCGCTGTCGGTGCTCAGCGTCTCCGGCACCACCGGCTCGGGCCGGGGCCTCGACCACCACGCGAACCCGGCGGCGACCAGCACCACGACCGCGGCGACCACTGCCAACGCCCGCACACCCGGGCGTCCCGGGTCGAACGCCGCCGCACCGAACCGGGTGAGCAGGTTCTCGACCGGCTCGGAGGCGCCCGGCGCACCGCCTGGCCGGGAGACGGGGCCGGCGGACGGGGTGACCGCGCCGGCCGCGGCGGCGGGGCCGGTCGCGTCGACGAGGCCGGTCGAGCCGGCCACGCCGGTGGCGTGAGCAGGGCCATCCGGGCCGACGGGGACGGGTGGTCGGACACCCGTCGACCACGACTGCCACGGGTAGGGCGGCGGTGGACCGGGCGTCGGCGGGGCGGGCAGCACCCGTCGGAGCCGGGGACCGGCGGCCACCAACTCCTCGAATCCGGGACGCGCGACGTGCTCCGACACGCCGGGGAAGGCTAGGCGGCGGCCGTCGGCAACGGCGGCCGCCGCCCGGTCGCTGTGGACACTCCACGCCGTTGTGGACAGCCGGCCAGCCGTCGCGCGGGTGTGCTAGAGGCGCACGGGCAGGTGTTCGGAGCCTGCAGACGGGTGGGCCGCGGGCCGGCGGGCAGGGCCGCCAGGGGCCGGCAGACAGGGCGCGCCAGAGCCGTCGGGCGGTGGGGCGGGAACGGGCCGGCGGTCACCGTCAGGCGTGCCGGTGCACCACCACCCCGACCAGTCCGGGGCCGGCGTGCGCCGCCACCACCGCACCCACCTGCGACGTCCACAGGTGCACCAACCGCTCCCCCAGCCGCTGCCGCAGCTCCTCGGCCACCCGGGCGGCCCGCTCCGACGCGGCCAGGTGGTGCACGGCCACGTCGACCCGGTGGTCCCCGGCGGCCTCCACCGCCAGGTCGACCAGCCGCTCCAGGGCACGGCCGCTCGTGCGTACCTTGTCGCGGGCGGCGACCGTGCCGTCCACCAGGTGCAGGATCGGTTTGACCGCCAGCGCGGTGCCGAGCAGCGCGGACGCGGTGCTGATCCGCCCGCCGCGCCGGAGGAACTCCAGGGTGTCCACGTAGAAGAAGGTGCTGGTCCGACCGGCGGCGGCCCGGGCCGCCGCGGCGACCGTCGCGCCGTCCGCACCCTCGTCGGCGGCCCGGGCCGCCGCCCGCACGCAGAAACCGAGCGCCATGCCGACCGCGCCGGAGTCGACCACGGTCACCCGCTCCGGGTCGACCTCGGCCGCGGCCAGGCTCGCCGCCTCGAAGGTGGCCGACAGTCGGGCGGAGATGTGGACCGAGACGACCCCCGGGGCGCCGCCGTCGAGCAGTTCGCGGTAGCACCGGGCGAACGCCTCCGGGGACGGTCGGGAGGTGGTCACCGTCACCCGCCGGTCGGCCAGCGCGGCCGCCACCTCGTCCGGGTGGACGTCCACCCCTTCGACGCCCGCGACCCCGCCGAGCACCACGGTCAGCGGCACCACCGAGATGCCGGCCGTCAGCTCCTCCGGCAGGTACGCGGTGGAGTCGGTGACGACGGCGACCCGTGGTCCGGCGAAGTGGGGCATTCCTGCACGGTATCCGACCGGCGTCCCCCGGGTCACGGGCCGTCCACCGGTCAGCCGCCGTCGTCGAGGACCTCCAGCACCACGAACGGGGTGCCCTGCTGGCAGGTGGTGAGCAGGCTGCGGTCGACGTAGCCGCGTACCGTCACGGTCGCGCCCACCCGCAGCGTGCCCGGGGAGACGATCAGCAGCAGTCCCCCGCCGGACGGCGTCAGGCGGTTGGTCGGGCGCAGCAGCAGACAGTTGAGTTCCACGCCCTCGACCACCTGACCGGTCACGGTCTCGATGCGCGCCCCGGGCGGAACCGACGGTGTCGGCTGCCCGGGCGGTGCGGACGGCGGTGACGGCGACGGGGCGCCAGGCGGCGTGGTCGGCGCGGCCGGCGACGTCGGGGAGCCGGTCGGGGCGCCCGACGGGTCACCGTCGGGTCGAGCGCACCCGGCGGGCACCACGAGCAGCGCGGCCAACGCGGCGGCCGCCACCACCCGGTACGCGCGGCCACCGGCCCACCGCCGCCGGTCCATGACGCCGACCGGCCGGGCCACGGTCTGCCGGCCGCCACGGCCGTGGACCGCCGGAACGGCGGCCGGGGTCGGGTCGCCACCGGTACGCATACCGGTCCGACGTACCCGCTGGTGGTGCGGTTCCCGGCCACACCGGTGGCCGCCCGCTCTCCGGGCGGTGCCGGTCGGCGACCCGACGCGCACCACGGACCTCACTCGTACCCGGGAGGCCCCTCCGCGGGCCCGACGTTGTGTGCGTACAGCACCCAGCCGCGGGCCGGGTCGTGCCGCAGGTCGCTGTAGTGACAGTTGACCAGCGCGTACATCGTGCCGAGCAGCTCGGTCGGCAGGCCGAGCAGCTCGAAGATGCCGTAGCGGATGGCGCCACCGTGGCTGACCACCACGGTGGTGGCGTTCGGCGCCGCCTCGGCCGCCTCCCGCAGCGCCTCCCCCACCCGCTTCATCACGTCACCCGGCCGTTCGATGCCGTGACCGAGTTCGGCGGCGTCGGTGCCGAGGTTCTTACGCGCGTACGACTCGGGCCACCGGCGGGCGATCTCCGCCATGGTGAAACCCTCCCACTCGCCGTAGGCGCGCTCACGCAGGCGCGGATCCTGCCGGACCGGCAGGCCGGTGAGTTTGCTCAGCTCGAGCGCGGTGTCCAGGCAGCGGCGCAGGTCGCTGGAGACGATGGCCGCCGGGGCCAGCGTGGCCAGCAGCGGGGCGGCCTCGGCCGCCTGTGCCCGGCCCAACGCGCTCAGCGGGACGTCTCTGTGGCCCTGGACCCGCCGTTCCGCGTTCCATTCGGTGTGGCCGTGGCGCCACAGGATCAGCCTGGTCGCCCGGGTCGTCACGCCACCGTCACCCCGCACCTCCACCGGCCTGGTCGGCGGGCGTTGCCGACGCCAGCGCCCGGTCCTCGAACGGGATCGTGGGGCAGTCCTTCCAGAGCCGGTCCAGCGCGTAGAACTCGCGGTACTCGGTGTGCTGGATGTGCACCACCACGTCGAGGTAGTCCAGCAGCACCCACCGGCCGCCCTGCTCCCCTTCCCGGCGGACCACCCGGGCCGGCTCCGGCAGCTGGAGCAGTCGCTCCTCCACCGCGTCCACGATCGCGGCGACCTGCCGTTCGTTGGGTGCGGAGGCGATGACGAACGCGTCGGTGATCGCCAACCGCTCCGAGACATCGATGATGACGATGTCCTGCGCCTTCTTGTCGGCGGCGGCCTGCGCCGCCGCGAGCGCGAGCTCGCGGGCTCGTGCGGATGCCGGCACTGGCTCTCCTCCCGTGTTGCGGCCCTTTCCCAAGGCTCTCACATCCCGGCGTCGGCTGCCGGGCCGCCCGCGGCGTCGCCCTTGCCGTCGGACCGGTACAGGCCGCGTTTGGTGATGTACTGCACCACCCCGTCGGGCACCAGGTACCAGATCGGCTTGCCGGCGGCGACCCGCGCTCGGCAGTCGCTGGAGGAGATCGCCATCGCCGGCACCTGCACCAGGGTGACCGTGTCCGCGGGCAGGTGGGCGTCGGAGAGCGTGAAACCGGGCCGGGTCACCCCGACGAAGTGGGCCAGCCGGAACAGCTCGTCGACGTCCTTCCAGGAGAGGATGCGCGCCAGCGCGTCCGCCCCGGTGATGAAGTACAGCTCGGCGTCCTCGCCGTACTCCCGGCGCAGGTCCCGCAGCGTGTCGATGGTGTACGTGGGGCCGCCGCGGTCGATGTCGACCCGGCTGACGACGAACCGCGGGTTGGAGGCGGTGGCGATCACCGTCATCAGGTACCGGTCCTCGGCCGGGGTCACCTCCGGGCCCTTCTGCCACGGCTGGCCGGTGGGCACGAACACAACCTGGTCGAGTGCGAACCGGTGGGCGACCTCGTTGGCGGCCACCAGGTGGCCGTGGTGCACCGGGTCGAACGTGCCGCCCATGACGCCGATCCGTCGCGGCCGGTCGGTCACCGCTTTGCCCTCCCGTCACGCGAGGTGTCGCCCGCCTCCGCGGACCCTCCGGCACCACCGGGGTACGCGCGTCCTTCGCCGGCGTACGCCGCGCGGGCGGCCAGCGCCCGACGCAGGTCGTCGGTGAAGTCGGTGATCTCCCGACGCAGCAGCGGGTGCAGGTCCGGGTCCTCCAGGCAGCGGCGGGCGGCCGCCAGGGTCTCCCGCGCCACCGCGTACCGCGGGTAGGCGGCCCGGGCCACCGCGGTGAGCATCTGCCCGCTACGCCAGCCCGCGGTGGCGCCGATCTCGGTGAAGTAGCGCTCCACGTACGGCGCGGTGACCGCCTCCTGGCCCGGCTGCCACAGCCCGTCGGCGGCCGCGGTGACCAGTCGGTTGGACAGCTCCCGGTCGGTGGCCACCAGCCGCCAGGCGGCCTCCTTCGCCGCCGGGTCGGGCCGCGCCGCGCGGCAGCGGAGCGCCGCCTGCCGGCCCCGGGCGGTCCGGTCCGCGGCCTCCGCCTCGTCGATCACCGCCTCGTCGGCGGCGCCGAGGGCCGCCAGTCGGCCGAGCACCGCCCACCGCAGCTCGTGGTCGACGACCAGCCCGTCGTACCCGGTGTCGCCGCCGAGCCACCGTCGCAGCCAGTCGACGTCGTCCGCTCCGGCGCAGGCCACCAGCCCGCGGGCGGCGGCGAGCTGCCGGTCGTCGCCGGCCGGCGCCGCCGCCAGCACCCGACGGCACACGCCGGCGAGCGCCGCGTACCCGTCGGCGCGACGGTCATCAGGCAGGAAGCGTGCCACCACCTGGTCGGTGGCGAGCCCCAGCACCGTCTCGAACACCGGCACCTGCGTCTCCTCCGAAAGCCCCTCGACCACCAGGTCGAGGAACCGGTCCGGCGGCAGCTCGGCGTCCCGGCAGGCGTCCCAGGCCGCCGCCCACCCGACCGCGCGGGCCAGCGGGTCGGCGACCCGCGGGACGAGCGAGACCACGTCGGCCCCGTCCCGGCCGGCCAAGCGGACCTTGGCGAAGGTCAGGTCGCCGTCGTTGACCAGCACCAGGTCGGCGGCCTTCTCCCCCGTCAGCGCCGGCACCGCGGTCGCCGGTGCGGTGAGCTCCACCGGCACCGCGGTACGCCGCACCAGGCCGTCACCGACGCGGTCGAAGATCCCCACGTCGACCCGGTGTGGCCGCGCCACCGGGTGGTCCGCCGGTGGCCGGCGGTGGACCGTCACCGCCGCGTACGCCCCGTCGGCGGCGTGGTCGAGCTGCGGGACCAGCATGTCGACCCCGGCCTCGCGCAGCCACGCCCGGGCCCAGTCGGTCAGGTCCCGGCCGCAGGCCTCGGACAGGGCGGCGAGCAGGTCGGCGAGGGTGGCGTTGCCGTACGCGTGGGTCTCGAAGTAGCGGCGCAGACCGGCGCGGAACGCCTCGTCCCCGATCCAGGCCACCAGCTGCTTGAGCACCGCGGAGCCCTTGGCGTACGAGATGCCGTCGAAGTTGGCCAGCGCCTGGGCGGTGTCCTCCACCGTCCCGGCGGCCACCGGGTGGGTGGAGGGCCGCTGGTCGGCGGCGTACCCCCAGACCTTGCGGGCCACGCTGTACGCGGTCCACGCGTCCCGCCACCGGGTCGCCTCGCTGACCACCCGCCAGCTGAGGTAGTCGGCGAACGACTCGTTGAGCCACAGGTCGTCC
>CAZSNW010000091.1:0-10242 GCA_964608245.1 uncultured Micromonosporaceae bacterium | reverse complement strand
CTGGCGTGGGTGCCGTTGTTCATCAAGGCGCCGGGGCAGGCCGCCGGGGTGGTCGACGACCGCAACTGGCAGCACGTCGACCTGCTGCCCACCCTGGCCGACCTGATGGGCGTGGAGCTGCCCTGGGAGGTCGACGGGGTCTCCTGGGTACGCGGGGAGCGCACCGGGTCGGGCAAGGTGTTCTACCCCGACGTGGGGGACCGGCGCGAGCTGGACGGCGACGCGCTGTTCACCCGGGTGGTGTCCGGCGCGGTCCCGGCGCTGCCGCCGGTGCCGCGGCCGGATCTGGTGGGTCGGTCGGTGGCGGGTCTGCCGCAGGTGGCGGGTCCGTCGGGGGCGGTGGTGGAGAACGCGGAGGCGTTCGCGTCGGTGCGTCTGGCTGACGGGGTGGTGCCGGCGTTGGTGTGGGGGAGTGTGCCGGACGAGGTGGTGGCGTCGGGTCTGCCGCTGGCGGTGGTGGTCAACGGTCGGGTCGGTGCGGTGGTGCCGGTGGTGGTCGAAGACGGTGTGGGGCGGTTCGCGGCGTTGGTGGTCGACGACGCGCTGTTCCGGGACGGTGCGAACCGGGTCGAGCTGTACCTCGTGGCGGGCGAGGGCGCGCGGACGGTCCTGCACCGGTTGGAGTGATCCCGGTCCGCAGCGGGCCGGAACCGGTCGTGCTGCCCGGCTCGACTGACCAGGCTCCCGGACCTGCGTAGGATCGACCCGGGCGGCTGCGCCGCGCGTCGGGCGGGGCCGTCGTCGAGCGGAGAAGGAGACGGTACCGATGTATCTGGCCTACCTCGACCCGGGCACCGGTAGCATGCTCGCCGCGGCGGTGGTCGCCGGTCTCTCCGGCGTGGCGGTCGCCATCAAGACGATGTGGCGGCGGGTGTTCCGGCGCCGCGCCTCGGACTCGGACACGACCCCCGGCCAGGACTCCTGACCCGATGATCACCCAGGGGCGGCGCGAGCCGGCGTCCTTCCGTGACCCGGCCAACCAGGTGTTCTACGTGGGCGACGAGGTGCGGCGCGGCCTGCGGGGCGAGGCGGTGGCCGACTGGCGGGCGTTGGCGGCCAGCCGGTTCTTCGCCGAGCAGACCGCCGCTGGCACGATCTGCGCCACCGAGGAGGTGGCGCAGCCCGCCCACGGGTTCGAGGTGGAGCTGCGGCACGAGCGGGTGCCGTTCGTCTCCTACCCGTACGAGTGGCCGTTCGCCATGCTGCGCGACGCCGCCCTGCTGCACCTGGACCTGCTGACCGCCGCCCTCGCCGACGGACTGACCACGAAGGACGGCACCGCGTACAACGTGCAGTGGCGCGGCACCGCCCCGGTGTTCATCGACATCGGCTCGTTCGCGCGGGCCCGCCCGGGCGTACCGTGGGCCGGCTACCGGCAGTTCTGCCAGACCATGCTCTACCCGCTGATGCTGCAGGCCCACCTGGGCGTCGACTTCCAGCCGTGGCTGCGCGGCCGGGTCGACGGCATCGAGCCCGGGCAGATCCGGCCGCTGTTCACCGGCCGGCGGCGGTTCAAGCGGGGCGTGTTCAGCAACGTCCACCTGCACGACGCGCTGCAGCGTCGGATGGCCGGGGCCACCGCCCGCGAGGTCACCGCCGAGCTCGGCGCGGCCGGGTACTCGACGGAGCTGACCCGGGCGACCGTCCGCGCGCTGCGCAAGGTGGTGGCCGGGTTGACCTGGCAGCCGCCGGCCAGCCACTGGACCGGGTACCGCGACACGTGCAGCTACTCGGAGCAGGACACGGCGGCCAAGCGGACGTTCGTCGAGAACGCGCTGGCCGCCGCGGGCCCGCTGGGGCTGGTGCTCGACCTGGGCGCCAACGACGGCGCGTACGCGGAACTCGCCGCCACCCACGCCGACTACGTCGTCGCGGTCGAGAGCGACCACGCGGTGACCGACGCGCTCTACCGGCGGCTGCGCGACCGGGGCGAACGGAAGGTGCTGCCCCTGGTGATGGACCTCGCCGACCCGTCCCCGGGGATCGGGTGGCGGGGTGAGGAGCGCGCCTCCTTCAGCGGCCGGGCCGACGCCGATCTGGTGATGGCGCTGGCGCTGGTGCACCACCTGGCGATCGGGCGCAACGTGCCGCTGCCGCAGGTACTCGACTGGCTGGCGGGGCTCGGGCGGCGGCTGGTCGTGGAGTTCGTCGACCCGACCGATCCGATGGCACGCCGCCTGCTCGCCAACAAGCCCGAGGGGTTGTTCCCCGACTACCGGCGCGACGAGTTCGAACGCCTGCTGGGGGAGCGGTTCGAGATCGCCGGCCGACAGGAGCTGCCGTCGGGCACCCGCACCCTGTACGTCGGGGTGCGGCGTGACTGATCCCTCGCCGGCCGTCACCGACCGCGCGTCCTGGCGGTGGCGGCAGGAGGGGTGGCGGCTGGTCGAGCTGTTCGCCCTGTGCGGGTTCGTGGTGGTGCAGCCGTTGCTGGACGTGCTGGGCCGCAACCCGGACTTTTTCATCTTCCACGGGGTGTCGGGCTGGCCGGTGGTCGGCCTGGTGGCGCTGAGCGTCCTGGTGCCGCCGCTGGTGGTGTGGCTGCCCGGGCTGGCCTCGGGGGTGTTCGGGCCGCGCGTACGCCACCGGGTGCACCTGGCGTCGGTGGGTGTGCTGCTGGTGCTGCTGCTGGTGCAGGTCGGCAAGCAGCTGGTGGCATGGCGGGGCTGGCTGCTCGCCGGCGCGGCGGTGGTGGCCGCCTCGTTGGTGTGGTGGGCGTTCGTCCGCTGGCCGGTCGTGCGCCAGGTCGTACGGGTCGCGGCGGTGGGGCCGCTGGTGTTCGCGCTGCTGTTCGCGTTCGTCTCCCCGGCCGCCGCGGTGGTCGGGCTCGGCGGCGCCGCGACCGCGGGCACCGGCGCCGGCCGCCCGGTGGGCCCCCACCCGCCGGCGGTCGTCATCGTCCTCGACGAGCTGCCCCTGCTGTCCCTGCTCGACGCCGACGGCCGCATCGACGCGCAGCGGTACCCGAACTTCGCCCGGCTGGCCGACGAGTCGACCTGGTGGCGCAACGCCACCACCGTCAGCGGCTGGACGCCGTACGCACTGCCGGCGATCCTCACCGGGCGCTACCCGGCCGCGCACGTCGCGCCCCACTACACCCGGTACCCGGACAACCTCTTCACGCTCGTCAGCGACGTCTACCGGGTGGAGGCGCACGAGAGCATCGCCCACCTGTGCCCGCCGTGGCAGTGCGGCGACCTGGCCGCGCAGGCACGCGGGGGGTTCGGTGAGGTGCTGGCCGGGAGCTGGACACTGCTCCGTGAACTGCTCTCCCCGTTCGACAGCCGACGCGACCCGCAGGACGCGTTCGTCGAACCGACCGTGGCCGAGCAGCTCGCCGAGGCGGTGCGCGCCGACCAGATCGGGCCGGAGTTCCGGTTCCACGAGGTGGGCGCCAACCAGCCCGTGCGTTTCCAGCGGTTCCTCGACCGGCTGGACGACTGGGCCACCACCACCGCCGACCCGGTCGATCCGCCCACCCTCCACTTCCTGCACCTGCTCCTGCCGCACACCCCGTGGCGGTACCTGCCGTCCGGCATGCGGTACGACGCCCCGCCGCTGCCGCTGGACGGCCCGTGGTGGGGGCGGCTCGCGCAGCAGCGCATGGAGGCGCAGCTGGCCTACACCGACCGGCTACTGGGCGAGGTCCTCCGGGTGCTCGACGAGTCCGGGCGCTACGACGAGGTGCTGCTCGTGGTCACCTCCGACCACGGCTACACCTTCACCCCGGGGGACGCGGGCGTCCGGGAGCTCGCCGAGGGTGACCGGCACGACGCCATGGAGCTGGCGTGGGTGCCGTTGTTCATCAAGGCGCCGGGGCAGGCCGCCGGGGTGGTCGACGACCGCAACTGGCAGCACGTCGACCTGCTGCCCACCCTGGCCGACCTGATGGGCGTGGAGCTGCCCTGGGAGGTCGACGGGATCTCCTGGGTACGCGCGGAGCGCACCGGGTCGGCCAAGACGTTCGTCAGCACCCTGGACGAGATCCGGGAACTCGACGGCGACGACCTGTTCGCCGAGATCCTCGCCGACCCGACCGCGGTGCCGGCCCTGGCACCCGTACCGCGGCCGGATCTGGTGGGTCGGTCGGTGGCGGGTCTGCCGCAGGTGGCGGGTCCGTCGGGGGCGGTGGTGGAGAACGCGGAGGCGTTCGCGTCGGTGCGTCTGGCTGACGGGGTGGTGCCGGCGTTGGTGTGGGGGAGTGTGCCGGACGAGGTGGTGGCGTCGGGTCTGCCGCTGGCGGTGGTGGTCAACGGTCGGGTCGGTGCGGTGGTGCCGGTGGTCGAGGAGGACGGGGTGGGCAGGTTCGCCGCCCTGGTGGTCGACGACTCGCTGTTCCGGGACGGTGCGAACCGGGTCGAGCTGTACCTCGTGGCGGGCGACGGCGACGACACCGTCCTGCACCGCGTCGACTGACCGCCGGCGCGGCTCACGCCACGACGACCGTGACCCGTTCGGCGTGGCCGCGCCGCTCCAGGACACCCGGGTCCAGGTGCGCACAGAGCACCGTGCTCGCCCCGGCGACCAGCGGCGCCAGCAGCCAGTCGAGTGGCGACGGATGGCGGTCGGCGTCAACCAGCACCCGGGCGCCGGCGCCGATCCCGTGCGCCGCGGCCACCTCCCCGGCCTGCCGGCACAGGGTCGCGTGGTCGACCGCGGTCGCCGGATCCTGCGGGCCCACCGGGACGACGGGGGAGAAGTGGTCGCCGTACGCGCGTACCTCGGTGACGAAGTCGGTCACGCCCGGCGGCGGGTCGGTCATCGGCGCGGCCATCGGCGCCAGCGCCAGGCCGTAGACCTCCGCGCCGGTCTCCAGGTGGCCGGCGGCCCGGTCGGCGGCGGCGAACACCACCGCGGGTGGGTCCTCCACCGACCCGGTCCACGCCGGCCCGCCGTCGGCCGGCGCGGGGACGGTCACCACAAGCCCGGCCGACCAGCAGCCGAGCAGCACCACCGCGGTCTGCCAGTGCGGCGGCGCGTCGACCAGCACCACGTCCCCGGGTTGCAGGCCGCAGCCGTCCACCAGCAGGTTGGCGGTCTTGGCGATCCAGTTGCCCAGGGTCGTCCCGGACAGCTCCACCCGGTCGCCGGTGGCGTCGTCGTACCACGTCAGCACCGGCGCAGCCGGGTCGACCACGGCCGTGGCCAGCGCCTGCGGGACCGTCCGCGGTGGTGTGGCCGGGCCGGGCGGCGGCACGGAACGGTCGCGCACCCGACGACCATACGATGCGTCGCGGACCCGTAAGAGGTGGACCCCGGGGCGTACGCTGAGGCTGGTTTCGACATCAGCCCCGTCTTCCGGCGATAGGAGTCACCCCGTGACCGCCAATCGTCCATGTCGCGTGCTCGTCGACGCCACCGGTGTGCCCGCCGACCGGGGTGGCGTCGGCCGGTACGTCGAGGGCCTGCTCACCGCCCTGCCGCCGGACGCGGACGTGGTCGTCGCGGTGCTGCGTACCGACGTGGAGCGCTACTCCCGGATGCTGCCCCACTTCGAGGTGGTGGCGGCCCCGGCCGCGGTGGCCAACCGGTCGGCGCGACTGGCCTGGGAGCAGACCGGTCTGCCGCTGCTGGCCCAGCAGGTGGGCGCGCAGGTGGTGCACTCGCCCTACTACACCTGCCCGCTGCGGGCGCCCTGCGCGGTCACCGTGATGGTGCACGACGCGACGTTCTTCACCGAGCCGGAGCACTACGAGCGGTCGCGCCGCACCTTCTTCCGCAGTGCGATCCGGGCGGCGCTGCGGCGCGCCACCCGGGTGATCGTGCCGAGCAAGGCGACCCGGGACGAGCTGATCCGCCTGCTGGAGGCCGACCCGACCCGCATCGACGTGGCGTACCACGGGGTCGACCCGACCGCCTTCCACCCGCCCACCGAGCAGCAGCGCGCCCGGGTGCGGGCGAGGCTCGGGCTGGGCGACCAGCCGTACATCGCCTTCCTCGGCGCCAAGGAGCCGCGCAAGAACGTGCCGAACCTGATCCGCGGCTGGGTGAAGGCGGTCGCCGACCGGCCTGACCCGCCCGCACTGGTTATCGCCGGCGGCCAGGGCCACGACGACGAGCTCGACGCGGCCGCCGCCGCGGTCCCGTCGCACCTGCGGCTGCTGCGCCCCGGCTACCTGCGGTACGCCGACCTGGCGGGCTACCTGGGCGGGGCGGTGCTGGTGGCGTACCCGTCGCACGGGGAGGGGTTCGGACTGCCGGTGCTGGAGGCGATGGCCTGCGGCACCCCGGTGCTGACCACCCCGCGGCTCTCGTTGCCCGAGGTCGGCGGCGACGCGGTGGCGTACACCGGCGAGGACGCCGACCAGATCGCCGCCGACCTGGCCGCGCTGCTCGACGACGAGGCGAGGCGCGCCTCGCTCGCCAAGGCGGGCCTGGACCGGGCCAAGGAGTTCACCTGGGCCTCCAGCGCCGAGGTACACCTCGCGTCCTGGCAGCGGGCCGCCGAGGACGGCTGAGCGGCGGATACCCACCCGGGTGCCGGGGGCCCGGTGCGATGATGGGCCCGTGATCCACGCCGTGATCCCGGCCGGCGGCAGCGGTACCCGTCTGTGGCCGCTGTCGCGCGCCGGTCATCCGAAGTTCCTGTTGCCGTTGGCCGGCACCGGTGACTCGCTGCTGCAGATCACGGCGGCCCGACTGGCGCCGCTCGCCTCCCCGGAACGCACCTATGTGGTCACCGGCACCGGCCACGCCGCCGCGGTGGCCCGCCAACTGCCCCAGCTGCCGGCGGACAACCTGCTGGTCGAGCCGGCACCCCGGGACTCGTGCGCGGCGATCGGTCTGGCCGCGGCGCTCATCGCCCGTCGCGACCCGGACGCGGTGATGGGCTCGTTCGCCGCCGACCACCTCATCCGCGACCCCGACCGGTTCGTGGCGGTCGTCTCCGAGGCGGTGGTCGCCGCCCGGCACGGCCTGCTGATGACGGTCGGGATCACCCCCGACCGCCCCGAGACCGGCTACGGGTACCTGCGCTGCGGCCCGGTGTTCGGCAGCGGGCCGGCGCGCAAGGTGGAGGAGTTCACCGAGAAGCCGTCCCGCCAGGCCGCCGAGGAGTACGTGGCCTCCGGGGACTACCTGTGGAACGCGTCGATCTTCGTCTGGCGGGTCAGCGTCTTCCTCGCCGAGCTCGCCCGGCAGGCACCGGAGGTGTACGAGCCGGTGGTGCGGATCGCCGAGGCCTGGGACACCCCGGACCGGGACCGGGTGCTCGGCGAACTGTGGCACAAGATCCCGAAGATCTCGGTCGACTACGCGGTGATGGAGGGGGCGGCCGCCGCCGGCCTGGTCGGCACCGTGCCGGGCGACTTCGGCTGGCACGACCTGGGCGATTTCGACACCCTGGGCACCGTGCTGCCGGGCGACGCCGACGGCAACGTCGTGGTGGCCGGCGAACCCGACCAGGTGCTGCTGCACTCGTCCACCGGCACGGTGGTGGTGCCGCGCGGCGACCGGCTGGTGGCCGCGGTGGGTGTGCGCGACCTGGTGATCGTGGACACCCCGGACGCGGTCATGGTGTGCCCGCGTACCCGGGCGCAGGATGTCAAGAAGCTGGTGGACGCGCTCAAGGCGCGCGACGGCCAGCACCGCTGCCTGTGACGGTGACCAGCGCCGCCCCGGCCTCGTAGGTCACCGACGAGGCGAGCCCTTCGGCGGCCAGCGCCACCCGCAGCCGGTGCACGTCGGCGCCTAGCCGTACCAGGGCGACCGGGTCGGTCGGGTCGGCCACGGTGCACCGGACCGCCACGGTCGCCACACGCGCGTCGAGCGTGAAGGACGCCACCTCGGCGGCCACCGCCTCGACCGCCCGCCGCACCGCCGCCTGGTCCACCGTGCCTTGACGGTCGCCCTCGTCGGGGGGCAGGGCGGCGGCGCGCCGCAGTCCCTCGGCGTGCGCCTCGGCGGTGCCGAGCCGGAACAGGTCGGTGGCGGCGTCGCGGACCAGCGTGGCGACCACCCCGGGGCCGTCGTCGTCGTGGAGCCCGGCGGCGAGGCCCCGGACCACCGCCACCGGTACGCCGTCCGTCTTGCCCTTGACGAGTTCGGCGGCGGCGGCGAGCTGGTCGACCACCGCCACCTCGGTGACCTCCAGCCGGTTGCCGTAGGTGTCGACCTCACCCCGGTGGTCGCGCAGCGGTGCGATCCCGGCCGCGCCCAGCGCCACGTCCACCAGCCCGTTGCGCCACGGCCGCCCCATGGTGTCGGAGACCACCACCGCCACCCTCCGGCCGTACCGGTGCCTGAGGGCCGCGCGCAGTGCGCGGGCCGAGGCGTCCGGGTCGACCGGCAGCAGCACCAGGTGGCCTGGATCCACATTGGATCCATCCACGCCGGCGGCGGCCATCACGAACCCGTGCCGGGTGACCACGATCCGGGTGGGACCCCGGGCGGCGACCGTGCGGACCGCCTCGGCGCTGATGACCTCCTGCCGCGCCCGCTCCCGCTCGGGTCCGGCGGGAGGCACCGGCACCAGCCGACCCTCGGCCTTGGACACGATCTTGCTGGTGACCACGAGCACGTCGCCGTCGCGGACCCACGGCGCCGCGGCCATGATCAGCTCGGCGAGGTCGGAACCCGGCCGTACCTCGCCCATCCCGGTGACCGGCAGGATCTCCAGCATCACGGTCGCAGGGCCTCGGCCACCATGGCGGCGGTGGCGTCGTCGTCGGTCATCCACAGCGGCACCGCCCGCACCTCCACCCCGGGCACCTGGGTGTCCGCGTCGGCGTCGGCGTCCACCAGCCACCGGTCGAGCAGACCACCGCCACGCCGGGCGCCGTACCACCGCGCCACCCCGGCCGCGCTGCACTCGGCCCCGACCGCCGCCAGGCACGCGTCGGCCATGCCGCGGACCGCGGCGCCGCCGATGATCGGGGACACCCCGACCACCGGGCCGCGGGCGCCCACCACCGCCTCGCGCACCCCGGGCACCGCCAGGATCGGGGCGATCGAGACCACCGGGTTGCTCGGGGCCAGCAGGACCGCGTCCGCCCCGGCCAGCGCCTCCACCACCCCCGGGGCGGGCCGGGCATCCTCGGCGCCGACGTACACGAACCGGTGCGCCGGCAGCGCCGCCCGGTGGCGTACCCACCACTCCTGGAAGTGGACGGCCCGCGTGGTGCCGGTGTCGTCGGTGACCACCACGTGGGTCTCCAGCCGGTCGTCGGTGACCGGCAGCAGCCGCACCCCCGGCTGCCAGCGCCGGCACAGCGCCTCGGTCACCTCGGACAGCCGGTGACCGGCGGCGAGCATCCCGGTGCGCACCAGGTGGGTGGCGAGGTCCCGGTCGCCGAGGCTGAACCAGTCCGGCTGCGCGCCGTACGCGGCCAGCTCCGCCTTGACCGTCCACGTCTCACCGGCGCGGCCCCAGCCCCGTTCCGGGTCGGCGACGCCCCCCAGCCCGTACATGACGCTGTCCAGGTCGGGGCAGATCCGCAGGCCGTGCAGGGTGATGTCGTCGCCGGTGTTGACGATCGCGGTGACCGTCGCGCCCACCCGCCGGGCGTGCTCCCGCACCCCCCGCAGGAACTTGGCGCCGCCCACCCCGCCGGCCAGCACAACCAGGTGCATGCGCCCATCCTCGCCCACCGGAGGCGTCCACTCCGCGGGCGGGTGGCGGTTCGGCTGTCGTCGCCGCCCGGACAGCGCATACGCTGCCAAGGATGACCAGTGAACCGCCGGGCCTGCGCCGGGCGCTGCGGCGCGCCGTCGACGGCCGACCGCTCGACCCCGACGAGGCGACCGTCCTGCTCGCCGCCCGGGGCGCCGCGCTCGACGAGCTGCTCGCCGCCGCGGCCACGGTACGCGACGCCGGGCTGCGGGAGGCCGGTCGACCCGGCGTGGTCACCTACTCCCGTAAGGTGTTCATCCCGCTCACGAGGCTGTGCCGGGACCGCTGCCACTACTGCACGTTCGCCACCGTGCCGCGCCGGCTGCCCGCCCCCTACCTGGAGCGGGACGAGGTGCTGGCGATCGCCCGGGCCGGGGTGGCCGCCGGCTGCAAGGAGGCGCTGTTCACGCTCGGCGACCGGCCGGAGGACCGGTGGCCGGTGGCGAAGGAGTGGCTCGCCGAACGCGGGTACGCCTCCACCCTGGACTACCTGCGGGCGTGCGCGATCGCGGTGCTGGAGGAGACCGGCCTGCTGCCGCACCTCAACCCGGGGGTCATGTCCTGGGAGGAGCTGCAGCGGCTGCGGCCGGTGGCGCCGAGCATGGGAATGATGCTGGAGACCACCGCGGAGC
>CAZSNW010000090.1:0-10426 GCA_964608245.1 uncultured Micromonosporaceae bacterium | reverse complement strand
GTCCAGCAGGCCCTGCGGGGTACGCGCGTGGTCGGGGAAGACGGCGATGCCGATGGAGATGGTGACGCGTACCGGGACCGCCTCGCTGGTGCCACGGGCCACCACCGGTACCGGCCGGTCCCGCAGCGCCGCGCCCAGGCGACGGGCCACCACCTGGGCGCCGGCGGCGTCGGTCTCCGGCAGCAGCACCACGAACTCCTCCCCGCCCTGCCGGAACGCGAGGTCGACGTCCCGGATCTCGTCGGTGAGCCGGCGGGCGAGCTCGACGAGCACCGAATCCCCGGCCGGGTGTCCGTAGACGTCGTTGACCTGCTTGAACCGGTCCAGGTCCAGGGCGAGCACGGCGAACGTACGCCCGAAGCGGCTGGCCCGCTCAGCCTCCCGGCGCAGCGCGTCCTGCAGGTAGCGGTAGTTCCACAGGCCGGTGAGCGGGTCGGTGAGCGAGAGCCGCTGCGCCTCCTCGTGCGCCCGGATGTGGTCGACCGCGACGGCCGCGCACCGGGCCAGCTCGGCGAGGGCCGCCAGGTCCTCCTCCCCCGCCCGGCCCGGCGGGTCGTAGACCGCCAGCACCCCGCGGACCGCGCGCGGCACCGGCCACGGCGGTACGCCCGAGGGGTCGTCGGGGACCTCGATGGGCGCGGCGAGCACCCGGCGGCCGCGTGGCTCGTCCGGGTGCAGGCTGTCCGGTGCGGGCCGCTCCGCGAGCGCCCGGCCGGCGGTGGCGACCCTGCCCAGCAGGCTGCCGTTCACCGGTACCTGGACCTCGTCGAGCGACGCCGGCCCGGGATCGCGGCGGCCGCCGCGCCCCGCCACCCGGCCGGAGAGGGTGCCGCCGGTCTCGTCCAGCAGCACCACCGCCGCCCGGCGGGCCCGGATGGTGGACAGGACGACCCGCAGCAGGGCGGGGACCAGTCGGTCCAGGTCGTGGCTTGCGGCGAGCAGCTGTCCGCACTCCGCAAGCCGGCGGTGCTGCCGGGTACGCCGTCGGCGCCGCGCGGCCGTGAGCGGTCGCACCGCGGCGGACGCCACCGCGCGCAGCGTCACATCCGCACCTCCCCCGGAAGCGGACCTCGGTGCGATGCTGTCACAGCAAACGCGCATCTGCGCGGTGCGGGAGGGGTGTCGCGTGTCTGACTCGCCGGATCCGGCGGCCCGGAAGGGGGCGCTGCGGGCCCGGTACCTGGCCGCGCGGCGCGAACTGGACCGCGACGCGCTCGCCTCGGCGGCCCGACGGGTACGCGCGGAGCTCCTGGCCCGCCTGCCGGAGCTGCTGGCCGGCGCCCCGCCCGACGGGGTGCCGGTGGTGGCCGCGTACGTGCCGACCGTCACCGAACCGGGCGGGCCGGAACTGCCGGAGGTGCTGCGCGCGGCGCTGGGCCCGACCGGCCGGCTGCTGCTGCCGGTGCTGTGCGCCGACCTCGACCTGGACTGGGCGGTGTACGACGGCCGGCTGGCGCGGGCACGGCTGGGGCTCTCCGAGCCGACCGGCCGGCGGCTGGGCCGGGCCGCGGTGGCGGCGGCCTCGCTGGTGGTGGTGCCGGCGCTGGCGGTGGACCGGCGAGGGGTGCGGCTGGGGCGCGGCGGCGGCTCGTACGACCGGGCGCTGGCGCGGGTGCCGCGGTCGACCCCGGTGGTGGCGCTGCTGCACGACGGGGAGCTCGCCGACGAGCTGCCGGCCGCGCCGCACGACCGACCGGTGTCGGCGGTGGTCACCCCGTCACTGGGGCTGGTGCGGCTGCCGGCGCCCGGCGGCTGGACAGTCCGCGGCCGGATCCCGCATCATTAGCACTCGGGCGTGTTGACTGCCAACCGCCCGAGCCGATCAGGATCCGGAGGATGAAACGTGCCGACGTACCAGTACGTCTGTACCGAGTGCGGCCATGAACTGGAGAAGGTCCAGTCCTTCCACGACGACCCGCTGACCGAGTGCCCCGAGTGCAAGGGGCGGCTGCGCAAGCGGTACGGCTCGGTGGGCGTGGTCTTCAAGGGCCCGGGCTTCTACCGGACCGACTCGCGCTCGGACAGCAACGGCTCCCGTGGCAAGAGCGACTCGTCGGGCACGAAGGAGTCCAAGGACAAGGTCTCCGCGCCGGCCGGCGACTGACGCGGCGGCCGGTTCCCTCTCGCCTCTTCCGCCCGGCCACCTGTCCGGTTTCCGCCGGTGCAGCCCGACCGGTCGTCGTTCCCGGCACCGGTGGTGGCTCGGGCGGTCTCCCAGTACGCCGGCGGTCCCGGCCAGATATCCACAGCTGCCGCCCCGGTGGTTGCCGGCTGACCGGGCGGCTGCCTAGCGTTGCCGGCCGTGTGGTTCGGCCTGCCCCGCCGGGCGGAGCTGGACCCGACCGGCAGACTCCGGGTCCCCCGTCCGTCCACGCTGCTGCGCGCCGCCGCGGTGGCGCTGCTGCTCGTCCTGGCGGTGGTCGCCTGGCAGTCGTCGCGGGACCCGACGCATCCGGATGCGGGCGCCCCGGGACGCGCGGCGACCGCTGACCTGGTCGCCGATGCCAGCGCGCCGGCGCGCGCCGCCTCACCGACGGACGCGGCGGACGCCGGGTCGGCCACGTCCACGGCTGACCGGGGCGCACCGGACACCGGACCGGCTCCGCCGGCCCGCCTGCCGGTGCCGTCGGGCCGGGTCGGGGTGCCGGTGACGCTGGGCTCCCCGGCCGTCGCCGCCCTGCTCCGCCCGGGCGACCGGGTCGACCTGTTCACCACCTCCGTCGACGGCGGTCCGGTCACCGTGGCGCGCGGCGCCACCGTGCTGGAGGTGGCGGCACCCGAGGCCGCCGTGCTGCTGGCGGTGACCGCGGTGGAGGCCGAGCAGGTGGTCGCCGCCGGCGGCGCCCGGTTCACCGTGGTGGTCCGCCCGGAACCCGGGTGAGCCGGGTGCCACCGGGCGATCCGATCCGGATCAGGTGAATCCGGCCGGATCCGGCCATCCGACGGCTGGCCGTCGGTAGCGTGCAGGCCATGGAGGGTCCGTCGGGCGCGCACGTACCGCCGTCGCCACCGGCCGTCCCGCCACCCCCGCCGACCGTGCCGCCGCCGCCCGACCGGTGGCCCGAGACGGTGCAGGCGCCGCCCCCGCCCCGGGCGCTGCCGCCGCAGGACCACGCCGCGCTGGACCGGGCCGAGCAGGAGGCGCACCGGTTCACCGTGAACCTCGGCTGGGCCGCGCTACTGGCCGCCCTACCGGTTGTGCTGCTGGTGCTGCTCTCGCTGGCGTGACGGCACGAGGCGCGGTCGCGACCCCGAAGTCAGGCCGGACCGCCCTCACCTCGTGGTGGACCGCCTCAGGACGCCGTCAGCTGCCAGATCTGCTCCCACACGTGCCGGGCGCCCGAGTCGCCGACGAGCACCACCGCCACCAGGGCGGCCAGCGCCGCCAGGGTCACCACCGCCCCGAGTGCACCCCGCAGCCAGGCCGACGCCTGACCCAGCCGGGTCAGCAGCACCAGCAGCAGGGTCACCACCCCGAGCCCGATGGTCACCCACATGGCGACCTGGCCGTACAGCCGGTGGTCGGCCAGTGCGGCGTCCAGCGGCAGGCCGCGACGCTGCCGGAACGCGTCGCCGGAGAGCACCGCGACGACCGTGGACAGCGGCGCGAGCACGGACAGCGTCCCCGCCGCCCACGCCGTGCGGCTCCGCCAGCCGGGCACCAGCGCGTACGCCAGCGCCACCAGCGCCAGCAGCGGCACGAACACCACCGCCGCGTGCACCACCAGCGGGTGCAGCGGCAGCCCTGCGATCTCTTCGAACACCGTTCCTCCCGGTGACAGTCACGTCCGGCACGGCGTACCGGTTCGGCGGCGCCGCGCGGATCTCCACTCCGGATCATGGTGGCGCTGCCGACCGGCGACGGCCACCCACGACCGGCTCGACCGGTTGGACCGGTCGGCCCTGCCGTGGTGTCATAGGGCCATGTCCGACGCTGAGGAGCTGCTCCGCGCCGCGGGCCTGCGGGTGACCCGCCCGCGCGTCGCGGTGCTCGAGGTGCTCAGGGAGGGCGGCCACCTCGGCGTGGACCAGATCACCGCCCGGGTGCGCGAGCGCCTGCAGTCGGTCTCCACCCAGGCCGTCTACGACGTGCTCGCGGTGCTCACCCGGTGCGGGCTGGCCCGTCGGATCGAACCGGCCGGCTCCCCGGCGCTGTACGAGGCGCGGGTCGGCGACAACCACCACCACATCGTGTGCCGCAGCTGCGGCGCGATCGCCGACGTCGACTGCGCGGTGGGGCAGGCGCCCTGCCTGGACCCGTCGGCCACCGCGGGCTTCCAGATCGACGAGGCCGAGGTGACGTTCTGGGGGTTGTGCCCGGACTGCGCCAGCCGCCCGCTCGACCCCGACCCGGCCGAGCTGACAGCGGCAGCGGCACCTGAACCGGGAGCGTAGGCGGGGAACCGCATGACGGAACCGGCGCGAAGGTACGGCGTGTCCGCCGCCCCGTGGGAGGTGGGCGTCATCGTCCTGTTCCTGCTCGCGCTCGTGTTCGCCGTCGTGACGAGACCATCGTTCTGGGAGTTCTGGGAGAGGGACCATCCCCCCGGGTCCGACGACAGACCGACCCAGCTGACGGTCACGGTGGCGAACACCTTCCCGCACGATCCGGAGGCCTTCACCCAGGGGCTGGAGCTGCACGACGGGCTGCTGTACGAGAGCACCGGCCTCTACGGCCGCTCCGACGTGCGGGTCACCGACCTGCGCACCGGCGAGGTGCAGCAGCGGGTGGCGCTGCCGGAGGAGTTCTTCGGCGAGGGTCTCACCGTGGTGGGCGACCGGATCTGGCAGCTCACCTGGCGCGAGCAGGTGGCGCTGCTGCGCGACCGGGAGACCCTGGAGGAACTGGACCGGGTCGCCTACACCGGCGAGGGCTGGGGCCTGTGCTACGACGAGCCCCGCGACCGGCTGGTGATGAGCGACGGGTCGGCCACCCTGACGTTCCGGGACCCGGAGACCTTCGCCCCGCTCGACACCCTGAAGGTCCACCGGCAGGGTCGGCCGGTGGAGATGCTCAACGAGCTGGAGTGCGTCGGCGACACGGTGTGGGCCAACGTCTGGCTCACCGACGAGATCGTGGCGATCTCCGTGGCCGACGGGCGGGTGGTCGCCCAGGCGGACCTGTCCGGGCTGCTGACAAAGGCCGAGCGGGAGCGCGCGGACGTGCTCAACGGGATCGCCGACATCCCGGGCAGGAACACCATGCTCGTGACCGGCAAGCTGTGGCCGACCGTCTTCGAGATCAGGCTCGACGACCCCTCCTGGCCGTCGCCGCGCGGCACCGGTGACCAGCCGCCCGGGCCGGTGCACGACCAGCCGCTCGCGGTGCCGGCGCCGCGGACGCCGGGTGCACCGGCTCACCGGTCGGGGTCGGGCCCACCGTCGGCGTCCGGCGCCGGTGGTCGTTCGACCGCGGCCCACGGCTCCCGCGCCGGCCGCAGCCTGCCCTCCGAGCAGACCTGCCGGTAGTCGCACCAGCCGCACATCGGCCCCGGCGTGGTCGGGAACGCAACATCCGGGTCCGTCCCGGCGGCCACCGCCTCCTGGGCGGCGCGGATGTCGCAGGCGGTCTGCTCGGCGCGGCGCACGTGCCGGGCGAGGGACTCCTCGGACAGCTCGGCCGCCGCAACCGTGCCGGTCGGCAGGTGGTGCAGCTCCACCCGCCGGCAGGGCCGCCGGAACACCCGGGCCGCGGCGAACGCGTACAACGCCAGCGCCTGGGAGCCGGCCGCGTCGGCCTCGCCAGGCACCCGCGAGCCGGTCTTGTAGTCGACGATCACCAGGCCCTCCGGCCGCTCGTCGATCCGGTCGGCCCGGCCGTGGAAGGCGATCACGTCGGTGCGGGCGGCGAGCTGCCGCTCCACCCCGAGCGGCCTCTCCGGCAGGGTGTCGACGTGGCGCTCCAGCCAACCCAGGGCCTGCCGCCACACCCGGCGCTCCTGCTCGACGTCCCGGTAGCCCTGGCGTACCCAGGCGGCCTTGAGCAGGCCCGGCAACGCCGCGCGGTCCCGCGCCGCCGGCGGCAGGTCGTACCAGCCCTTCAGCGCGCCGTGCACGCTCGCCCCCAGCGAGTTGTGCGCCCACGGCGGTCCCTTCGGCGGCGCCGGCCGGTCCAGGTAGGCGTACCGGTACCGGCGCGGGCACTCCTCAAAGATGGAGAGCCGGGTGGGCGTACAGGTCACCAGCGGCGCGGGCATCCCGGGCAGGACACCGGATCCGACGGACATGTGTCGATCATCCCAGTCCGGTACGACACCGACAGAACGCCGACGACCGCCACGACCAGCGATGCGGGCCGCCGGAGTACGCGTCCGTGGTCACCGGCGTGTGCGCCCGGTCGTCAGCCGACCGTCGGCACGTACTGCCAGGTCTTGGTCAGCGTGTCCGGCAGCTGCAGCCGGTACACCTCACCCTCCACCGTGCACCGGACCGGGCCGTCGGCGTCGGCGGTGAGGATGCTGGTGGCGTCCGACCAGACCGGCACGACGTTCCCGTACCGCGGGCAGAGCCGCAACATCTCCTCCGGCGTCGACTCCTCCTCGGCGACGGCGTCGGCTTGCGGGCCGTCGAGCGAGAGCACCGACACCAGCACCAGCGCGTCCTTCGCCGGCAGCGCCAGCCACTGGCCGTTCGGGGAGAGCCAGCCGGGCTCGTCCGTGTTCAGACCCGCGCGGCACCCGGTCCGCAGGTCCACCGGCGCCGGCGGCCACGAGTCGTCCAGCAGCGCCAGGCAGTACTGGCCGGGGTACCGGAACAGCACCAGCAGGCCGTCCTCGACCGGGCCGTAGACCACCTCCACCCGGTCGTCCACCGGTTCCAGCCGTGCGGTCGGCACGTCCCACACCCGGAGCCCGCCGTCGTCCGGCAGCCGCAGGAACAGCCGGTCGCCCCAGAAGGCCACCGGAATGGTGCCCTTCGGCACCGCCACCGTCGTCGGTTGGCCGAGCCCTTCCACGGTCAGCGGGGTGACGACCGCGGTGCCCCCGCTGACGTACGCGAGGTGGGAGGCGTCCCGGTCGATCAGCCATTCCGACACCCCGTCGACGAGGAGGCGGGACTCGCCCGTGTTCCAGCGCAGCATGAGGCGGTCCCTCTCGTCGTGGAGCAGCCCGTACGGCGTCCGGTACACCTCGTCCACCAGCGCCAACCCGGACAGCAGGACCCGCTGGCCGTCGGGGGTGAAGACCTCGTTGACCAGGCGGAAGTCCACCGATCCGCCCCGGTGCGCGGTGAGCGGCAGCTGGCCGGCCATCGGCCGCTCCGGCGGGAGGATCGGGCTGTACGGCCCGACCCCGGTGCCGCCACCGGTCGACGAGGACTGCAACGCCTGCCACACGGAGGTGGTCACGCCCGTCATCGCGACGACCAGCAGCAGACCGGCGAGCGACCCGGCCAGGGTGCGACGGCGACGCCGGCGGCGGGCGGCGCGGATCGCCCGGCCGGCGGCGTCCGCCACCGTCGGCACCTGCTCCGCCTGCTCGGCGAACAGATCCCGCAGGCTCTGTTCCAATCCGGTCACCGGTTCTCCCCCGTTCCGTCGGCCGGATCCGCACCCGCTCCGCGCACCCGCCTCACCGGGCGGCCCACGCCGACCGGTTCCGCCTCGTCCGACGGGTCGTCCGCACCCGCCGCGACCTCCGCCACGTCGGCGACCGCGGGTCCGGTCGCCACCAACGACCGGTCACCCGCCGGGTCGGCCGAGCCGTTGGACGCCTCCGCCGACCGGTCGGAAACGGCCACCGGCGCTGCGGCCACCATGGACCGCGACCGGCCCTCCGCCGTCGGGACCGTCTTCGTCGGGTCCAGGCCCTCGGCCCCCAGCCGACGCCGCAGGCTCGCCAACGCGCGGGAGGTCTGACTCTTCACGGTACCCGGAGAGATGGACAGCAGCTCAGCCGTCTCCGCCTCCGACAGATCCTCGTAGAACCGGAGCACGAGCACCGCCCGCTGGCGGGCCGGCAGCGCCTGCACGTGCCGCCACAGCGCGTCCCGCTCGACCGCCTCGTGGTGCTGGTCAGGCCCGGGCCGCTCGGGCAGCACCTCCGTGGGCCGCTCCCGGTGCCAGCGGCGCCGCCACCAGCTCGTGGCGGTGTTGACGAGCACCCGCCGGGCGTACGGCTCCACCGCCTCGATCTGCCCCAGCCGGTGCCACGCCAGGTACGTCTTGGTCAGGGCGGTCTGCAGCAGGTCCTCGGCGGTCGCCCAGTCACCGGCCAGCAGGTACGCCGTCCGCAGCAGGGCCCCGGAGCGTGCCGCGACGAACTCACGGAACTCCTCGTCGATGGAGTTCTGCGCCACCGCGCCCGCCTTCCCCGTGTCCTGCCTGCAGTTTGCAGACAGCCTGTCACACCGGCACACCACGGTCCACCGACGGCCGGCCGGTGCCGAAAGGTGCGCCCGGCCGACCACGGTAGGGCCTTCGGGCCGGCCGCGGTCGGCCGGACAGTCGATCGACAACCGTACGCGCGGACGACCCCACCGGCGGCGCCGCAGGTCACCGGGCGAGGGGCTGCTCCTCCTCGTCCTCGTCGTCCTCGGGCACGCCGCCCAGCCGCGCCTCGACCGCGGCCGGCTCGTACATCTCCTCCACCACCCGCAGGTAGAGCTCGTTCGGGTTGGGCAGGTGCTTCACCTCGCGCAGCGCCTGGTCCTGACCTGCCGACTCCAGCACGAACGTGCCGTAGTTGAGCAGCCGCCCGAGCGGCGTCTGCGTGTACTTCATGTCGGTCACGCGGGCCAGCGGCATCATGGCGACGTTGCGGGTGATGATGCCGCTGACCACCATGACCCGCTTGTTGGTGAGGATGAACCGGTCGTAGTGCCAGTCGAGCAGGCGGAAGACCAGGTTGCCCATGGCCGCCAGCCACCCGACGAACGCGACTGTCGACAGCAGCCGGAGGCCCTCCTCCCGGGCGAAGAAGCCGGCCACCAGACCGGAGACGAACGTCGCCCCGGCGGCGATCGCCAGCGGAGTGGCCAGGTGGATGATGTGCTTGCGCCACTCGCCGCGGAACCGCTCGGTGGGGAAGAGGTAGCGCGTCACCAGACTGCTCGGCTCGTCCTGCAGCGGCAGCACCCGGCGTACCTTGGCGGCGACGTCGGTGTCCTGCAGCCCGGAGAGTTCCTCGGGATCGATGTGCGGGCGTACGCCCACCGGAGCGACCCCGATGACCTGGGTGTCCGCCTCGTCCGGCGGGGGCGGTCCGGCGTCGGCGCCGTCGGCCGGCGGTTCGCCGACCCGGTCCCACAGATCCCAGTCGTCGTCCCGTCCGCCGGGCTCCTCCGGCGGCGGTGGTTCCTCGGGCGGTCGGGTCATCGGCGGTCGTCAGGAGGCGTCGTCGGTCGTCACCAGGCGTCGGTCGTCAGGAGGCGAGCTGGGCGAAGAAGTCGCCGAAGCCCTGGGCCATGTTCACCACTCCGCGGCCGATGGCGCGGAAGACCTCGGCGGCGTCGCCGGGGTTGTACGCGATGAACAGGATCAGGAACGCGACACCACCCCACACGAGAACCTTCTTCAGCATGGCCGTCGGCCTCCTGACCACTGCACGGTACGGGTCGCGCTCAAGCTCAGGCTAGCAGCGCACACCCTTCAACCGTGGCATTGTCACCCGTTCCGGGCGGAGCTGTGAAGGCGCTTTGTCGGCGCGCCGTACACCAGCTCCCCGGGCAGCCACTCGGTCAGGTCCTGGAGCGTCAGGCCGTCGGAGAGCAGGTATCCGGCCGCCGCCGGCCACGCCACCGCCACCAACCAGATGCCGTTCGCCTCGCCGGCGTACACGCAGCGGTCCGGCCCGGACGGCACCGACCACAGTGGAACCGGGTGCCGTCCGGTACGGAGTTTGAGGTACGGCGCGTCCGAGGCCATCACCTCGGCCAGCGACGGACCCGGATCCGGACCGTCCTGTCCGGCCAGACGACTGGCCAGACCCACTCCCGGTGCCTCGGCGACCAGCAGCAGGTCGGCCGGGCCGTCGACGATCCTGGCCGGACCGGTGACGGCGAGCACACCGGCCCGCGGACCGTCCCGTTCGTCGGCCGCCCAGCCCACTCCGGACACCGTCCAGCCGGGCGGCAGCGGCCACGGACACCACAGTGGTACGCCGCCACGCCGCAGCTCGGCCACGACGGTGCCCACCACCTCCTGGTTGACGTGCGCGGGCACCCGCAGCGGCACCACCGGTCCGCACCGGTCGCAGCGCCACTCGCTGTGCATCAGGTCCGGTCCGCGGACCGGACCGTCGCACCGCGGGCAGCTGATCCTCACCCCCATGTACCCATGATTGCGCCGCGGCAGCCCGACGCCCAGGGTTTGACTACTAAATGTGATCGGATCGCTACTCCGGAGGCGGTCCGGCGTGGGTGCGGATCCACGCGTGCATGGCGATACCGGACGCCACGCCCGCGTTGATCGAGCGGGTGGAGCCGT
>CAZSNW010000089.1:0-10516 GCA_964608245.1 uncultured Micromonosporaceae bacterium | reverse complement strand
CCGCCAGCACCGCGGGCGAGGCGTAGTTCTCGCTGGCGATGAGCTTCAGCGACTCCCGTTGGTCGGCGAGTTCGGCCGCGATCGCGTCGGCGATCCGCGGCTCGACCGACCGGACCAGTTCCAGCGCGCTGCGGAAGGTCCGGGTCTCCAGCGACTCCGACGGACCGGCGGCGTCGGTGGTCTGCGGGGGCGCGACGGACTCGGTGGACATCGGTACTCCTTCGTGGGGCCTCGGTCCTACACGGCTTCGGTGCGGTCCTCACCGGGTGGCGCGAGCCCACGGTACGTCACGTCCGGCCGCGGCGCCTCCGGGACGGGCCGGTCCCGGATGACGGGCGGGCGCCTGTGGCGGCTCGTCCGTTCCCCTCCTGCGCCCGGCCGTTGCGGCGTACGCTCGGCCGTTGGGGGTACCGATGTCTCGACGGCTGGTGAGCCTGACCCTGGACACGCTGGCGGAGCTGCCGCGCTCCTGCCGCGAGTGCGTGTTCTGGGAGCTGGACCCGGTGGCGGCGCAGGACGCGTGCGCCGCCGGCGACCCGGGGTTGGAGAAGGAGGCGTGGTTGTCGCGCGCCCTGCTGGAGTGGGGGTCGTGCGGCAAGCTCGCGTACGTCGACGACGCGCCCGCCGGCTACGTGCTGTACGCTCCGCCGTCCTACCTGCCCGGTGCCTCGGCCTTCCCGACCGCGCCGGCGTCGGCGGACGCGGTGCTGCTCGCCGCCGCCCACGTGGTCCCGGCGTACGCCGGTGGCGGGCTGGGGCGGCTGCTCGTGCAGGGCGCGGCCGCGGACCTGTCCAAGCGGGGCGTGCGCGCGATCGAGGCGTTCGGGGACGCCCGGTACGGCGAGCCCGACCCAGCGCGGGAGCAGACCGGGCGGTGCGTGGCACCGGCCGGCTTCTACCTCGCGGTGGGGTTCAAGACGGTACGCCCGCACCACCGCTACCCGCGGCTGCGGTTGGAGCTGCGCACCGCGCTGTCGTGGAAGTCCGACGTGGAGTACGCGATCGAACGGCTGCTCGGCACGATGAGCCCGGGACGGCTGGTGGGTCCGCCCGCGACCGCCGGTGTCCGGCCGGCCTGAGAGCGGCCGGACAGCGAACACGTCCCGGAGACGCGACCGCCCGGCCGGAGACGCCTCCGACCGGGCGGCGAGGCTCAGCGGCGCCGGCTCACCCGGCCAGCGCCTCCTCGATCTTCCGGACCAGCTCCGACTTGGGACGCGCGCCGACCACGGACGCCACCGGCTCGCCGTTCTTGAAGATCAGCATGGTCGGGACCGACATGATCTGGTAGCGGCGGGTGGTCTCCGGGTTCTGGTCGATGTCCAGCTTGACGATGTCGATCTTGTCGGCCATCTCGGTGGCGATCTCCTCCAGCAGCGGGGAGACCTTGCGGCACGGGCCGCACCAGGTGGCCCAGAAGTCGACCATGACCGGCTTGGACGACTGCAGCACCTCGGTGTCGAAGGTGGCGTCGGTGACGTCCCTGGCGGCAGACATTCAGGCTCTCTCCTTATCGACTGGTGACGGTGTGTCGGCCGGCGCGCCAGCGCGGGCACCCGCCCGACCGGCAGGTCACGAGCGGTGCAGGCGACCGGCCAGGTAGCGCTCGGCGTCCAGGGCCGCGGCGCACCCGCTGCCGGCGGCGGTGATCGCCTGGCGGTAGCGGCCGTCGACCAGGTCGCCGGCGGCGAAGACGCCCGGCACGCTGGTCTCGGTGGTGGGCGGCCGGACCACCACGTGGCCCTGCGGGTCCAGTTCGACCTGGCCGGCGAACAGCTCGCTGCGCGGCACGTGTCCGATCGCCACGAACACGCCGTCGGTGTCCATGACCTGCCGCTCGCCGGTGGCGACGTGCCGCAGGCGTACCCCCGAGACCACCCCGTCCGTGCCGAGGATCTCCTCGACCACGTGGTTCCAGACCACCTTGATCTTGGGGTGCGACAGCGCCCGCTCAGCCATGATCATGCTGGCGCGGAACTGGTCACGTCGGTGCACGATGGTCACCGTCTCGGCGAACTTGGTGAGGAACACCGCCTCCTCCATCGCCGAGTCGCCGCCGCCGACCACGACCACCTTGCGGTCGCGGAAGAAGAAGCCGTCACAGGTGGCGCAGGACGACACGCCACGTCCCAGCAGCTCCTCCTCGCCCGGCACGCCCAGCCGGCGCCAGGCCGACCCGGTCGCGAGGATCACCGCCGGGGCCCGGTAGGCGGTGTCGCCCACCCACACCGTCTTCATGTCCCCGCCCAGCTCCGCCCTGGTGGCGTCGGCGGTGAGCATCTCGGCACCGAACCGCTCAGCCTGCTTGCGCATGTTGTCCATGAGGTCGGGGCCGAGGATGCCGTCGGGGAAGCCGGGGAAGTTCTCCACCTCGGTGGTGGTCATCAGCGCGCCGCCGAACTGGACCCCCTCGATGAGCAGTGGCGCCAGCCGGGCGCGGCCCGCGTAGATCGCGGCGGTGTACCCAGCCGGTCCGGAACCGATGATGATCAGGTTTCGGTCCTCCACCGTCTCCTCCGTCTGTGGTCGACCCGGGCTGCGCCGCGACCCGGCGCCTCGTTCGGCGCAACGCCCATCGTACGGCCTGGCATTCCCGGGCCGGCCGTGCCGCGTCCGTCAGCGCAGTGGTACCCGGTGGCGTTCGTCCGCGCCCATACCCGGCGTGCCGCACGCCGGCCCGGCCACCGTCACCCACCGGGCGCCCTCCGGATCCGCCACCCACACCAGCACCGCGGGCTCACCGTCGACCCACGCGAAGTCGACGGCCTCCACCGCCACGGCCCGTGGCGCGTACCCGGCGACCACCTGGGTCAGGCAACGCTGCGGCGACGCCCACAGGGCGGCCAGCGCCTCCGGCACCGCGTCGGCGGCGCGCGGTGCGTTCGGGGATCCCGGCGCCCCGTGGCCGAAGACCCCGCCGCCCTCGGATGTGATCCCGGGCGAATCCGACGGCGGCGCCGGCATCTCCGGTGCCGGGGGCAGCTGGTCGAGCCGGTAGTCGGTGCGGGTCGCCACCAACAGCGGTACGCCGAGCGTGTCGAACGGCGTCACCTCCACCGTCTCCGGCTGGCCCAGGGTGACTTCGAGTTCGTCCGGGCCGTCGCCGGACGTGCCCGGCAGGCCGAGTGTCTGCACCGCCGCCAGCACCACCGCGGCGGTGCCCATCGCGACCGCGAGACCTCCCCAGACCCGCAACCGCCGGCGCTGCGACCGACCCGGCCCGGTGTCGGCGGGTCCCGTGCCGGTTGCAGGCCGCGTGGCGTCACGGCGCCGGTCCGCTCGGCGACCCGGAGCCGACGCGGCCGCGCCGACCCCGACGATCCCGTCCCGCCGTGGCGCCGGCACCGGACCGGTCGGCTGTCGGAGCGCCCGGTCCAGCCGCGCGGTGACGTCGTCCGGCATGGTGACCGGCGGCAGGGCGGCGAGGTCGGCGGCGACCGCCGACAGCGCGGCGGACAGGCGCGCGGCCGCGGCCGCCCACCGCGGATCGGTGGCGATCAGGTGGGCGACCCGGTCACGCTCGGCGCCCTCCAGCGCCCCGCCGAGGTGGTCGGCGAGCAGGTCCCAGTCGACCCCGCCAGCGTTCACCGCGTACCTCCCACAGGCGGACCGGACTTCGATGCGACGCCGCGGCTGAGCTCCTGGTTCCCGGCGGTCCGGTCACCGGTCGCGGGCGGCGGCGCGATCACCGGACCGTCGTCGCGTAGATGCCCCAGCAGCACCGCCAGTCGTGCCCGGCCCCGGAAGCACCGGCTCTTGACCGTGCCCTCGGCCACCCCGAGGATCTCCGCCGCCTCCGCCACCGGGTAGCCCTGCAGGTCCACCAGCACGATCGCCGCCCGCTGCTCGACCGGCAGCTGCGCCAGCGCCTGCCGCACCGCCAGGACGGTGTCGTGGTCGACCCGGGGTGCGGCCGGTTCCGGAGCGTACCGGCCCCCGTCCTCGTCCGCGGCCCGGTCGGCCAGCGGCACGGTCGGCCGGACCCGCTGCCGACGGATCCGGTCCAGGCAGGCGTTGACCACGATCCGGTGCAGCCAGGTGGTCACCGCCGCGTCGCCGCGGAACCGGGCCGCCGCCCGGTGCGCCGACAGCAGCGCGTCCTGCAGTGCGTCCGCGGCCTCCTCCGGGTCGCCGAGCGTACCCAGCGCCACGGCCCACAGCCGGTGCCGGTGGCGGTGGAACAGCTCGGCGAACGCTTGGGGGTCACCCTCGACGTGGGCACGGAGCAGGTCCCGGTCGTCGCGGTCACCGGGTCCGTCGGGCGATGTCCGGTCCGCGGCCGACACGTCAGAATCCTTCGACGGTGACCTGCAGGACCTCCAGCCGGTAGCCGTCGCCGTCCGGCGGGATCTCGGTGAACCAGATCAGCAGGTACCGGTAGGCCGTGTCGGGGTCGAACCCGCTGAACACCATGGTGCTTCCGTTGCGGACCGGTTCCCCGATCGGGGTGTAGGTCTCGTGGATGAGCTTGTCGCCCTCAGCGGTGGCGCCCGGGTCGTGGTCGCCGGTGCGCAGCTGCGCCACCGCCCCGCCGGTGGCCAGCTCCACCTTGACCGCGCCCACCCGGCGCTCCTCCTGCAGGTCGATGAGGATGCCCATCCCCGACTTGATCATGCCGAAGCGGGGATCGCCGAAGTAGCGGTGGGTGCGCCAGCTGGTGGTGGGGTCGCCGTCGACCAGCGCCTCGACGCCCTCCAGCTCCTCCCGGTCGCCGTCCGGGTCGACGATGCGCACCTGGGAGGGCGACAGCGGCACCGGCACCGGGGTCGGGGGTCCGGACGAGGGGGCGGAGGTCGTCGGCGGATCCGACGGGAGGCCCTGGTTGCCCTGACCGGACGGGGAGGACAGCCAGTTCACCCCCACCACCAGGCCGAGTACGCCGACCACCACCAGCGCGCCCACCCCAAGCAGGATCCGCCGGCCCGAGGGCGGCGGGTCGACCGCCCGGCCGGACATCGGCACCGGGCCCTGGTCGAGGTCGAACTCCGCTTCGGCGGCCGCGTCCAGCCGGGCCAGCTCCCCGGCGACGATGTCGGCCGACGGTACGCCCAGGCGCAGGTCGAGCAGGTCCATGACGAGCGCGCCCAGGTGGTCGGGCACCCCGGCGCGGACCCGCCGTGGCGGCACCGGCGCACCGTCGCCGTCCCGCAGCGCCGTCGGCACGTTGTCGGGCCCGGGCGCCTCGTGGTGCGGCCAGTACCCGGTCAGCGCGTAGTAGAGCACCGCGCCGATGGCCCGCACGTCGTGCTCGGGGGTGCGCGGCTCGTCGGCGTACGCGCCGGCGACCACCACCCGGCCGTCGCGGGCGATGAGCACCGTGCCCGGGTGGATGTTGCCGTGCACCATGCCGTCGGCGTGCAGGGCGGCGACCGCGGCGGCGACCGCGTGCGCCACCGACACCGCGCGCGCCGGTGGCAGCGGCCCGGCGGCCAGGTGGTCGCGTAGCGAGGCGCCGTCGATCCACTCGCGTACCACGTACGCGCGGGACTGCTCGTCGATCGCGTCGTAGACGCTGACGAGGTTGGGGTGCACGATCCGGCTGGACTGGAAGGCCGACCCCATCATCTGGGCGGCGTCCGGCCCGCCCGGGTAGCGGACCACCACGGCGACCGGGCGACGGAGGATCGTGTCGATCCCGTACCAGATCTGCCGGCCGGCGCGGTCGGTGTTGACGTGCTGTTCGAGCTGGTAGCGCCCGGCCAGCACGTCACCGGCGGCGGGACCGCCGTGCGCGGCGCCACGGCCCTCACCGACCTGGGTCACCCGTCCTCCTCGGTCACCGGTGACCGGTCCGCCCGGCCCCGGCCACACTCACCCCCACAGCCTAAGGGCTGCGCCTCGCGCCCGCCCACGTGAGACCTTAACTCGTCGTGCCCGTAGCCGGATCGTGACGTGCCCCTTACAGTGCGAGAGGGGGGAGGGCGGCCACGCCGGGGGAGCCATGGCCGGAATCGCCGCGTACCTCGATCCGACGCCCGAGGCGGTGCAGCCCGTGCTGCGCCGCATGGCGTGGCAGCTGGCGGACCGTGGGCCGGACGGGACCGAGCTGGAGGTCGCCGGCCGGGTGGGGCTCGTCCACCGGTGGCGCTCGGCACCCGGGCGGCCGCCGGACCGGCAGCCGGTGGTCTCCCCGGACGGCCGGCTCATGCTGGTCCTCGACGGTGAACTGCCCCGGCGGTGGGAACTCGCCGACGAACTGCTCGGCCGGGGCCGGCAGGTGCCGCCCGGGTCGGACGCGGCCCTGGCGCTGGCGGCGTGGCAGGAGTGGGGGCCGGCCGCGCTGGACCGGCTCGGCGGCACGTTCGCCCTCGCGGTGGTCGACACCGCCACCGGTGAGCTGGTGGTGGCGCGCGACCCGTGCGGGGTGCGGCCGATGTACCTGGCCGCCGACGGCTCGGGCCGGGTGGCGGCCGCCAGCAGCGTGCGGGCGGTGTTGGCGGCGGCGGTGGTGCCGCGCCGTCCGGACGATGTGACCGTCTACCGGTACCTGCGGTTCGGGGTGGCCGACGACACCGGACGCACGTTCTACGACCGCGTCAGCCGGCTGCGCGCCGGTGAACTGGCCCGGATCAGCCCCGACGGCACGGTCAGCCTCGAGCGGTACTCCAGGCTGCGGTACGAGCTGGAGTGGTTGGCCGCCGACGCCCGGCCGCTCGACCGCCGCAGCCGGCGGCGGATGTCCGACGCCCTGACGGAGGCGGTGCGCGCCGCCCTGCCGGTCAACGCCCCGGTCGGTGTGCTGGTCCACCCGGCCGGCCGGGACCTCACCGGGCTGGTGCGCGCCACCAGGGCGCCGCACCGTGCGTACCGGTTGACGGAGGCCGCCGGAGCGGACGAACAACGGGTGGCCGCCGGCCCCGCCGGGTGGCGCGCCGACCTGGTCGACTTCATCACCTGCCAGGAGGAGCCGACCACGACGCTGGCCGCGTACCTGCACTGGCGGATGGTCCGCGAGGCCGCCACCCAGGTGCCGCTGGTGCTCGACGGCCTGGCGCCGGGCACCGGTGGGCGGCGTCCGCTGGTCGTCGCCGCCGCGGCGCTGTGGGAGACGCTCACCGACCGGCTGCGGGGACGGACGCCGCCGCGCGGCCTGCTCGACCCGGACTTCGCCGCCGCGCACGCCGACGAGCGCCCGCCGGCCCGGCCGCGCGCCGCCGCCGCGGCCCTGACCGAGCAGCTGTTCGGTACGCCGGTGCCGGCGTGGCTGCGGTACGTCGACCGCAACCGCACCCGGTTCCCGGTGCAGCTGCGGCTGCCCCTGCTGGAGCCGGGGCTGCTGCGGCGGTGGTGGGGCACCGCTCCGGTGGCGGCGCCCGGGCCGCCGCTGCCCCCGGTGCCCCTGGACGTCGAGGCGACCGGGGATCTGCCGTCCGGGCCCGGCCGGCCGGGTCGCCGACCGGCCCAGGACTGGCACCGCGCCCTGCACACGGCGGTCGCCGCGGCGTACGCCGACCAGCCCGCCTCGGCCGGGTACGTCGACCCGGACGCGGTACGCCGGGCGCTGGAGCGCACCGCCCGGGCCGCCTCGCCGGTCGCCGCGCCGCTGTGGTGGCGGCTGCTCAACCTGGAGGTGTGGCTGCGCGAGTGCGTACGCCGGGATCCCACGGCCACGCTGTCCGGTGCCGTGCCCGTCCCCGGCCCGCCGCGGCCGGGCTCAGCGCCGCAGCAGCTTGCGACGTAGCAGGTCGAACACGTCGTTGATCTCGTCCACCCGCAGCAGCAGGGCCAACCCCAGGTAGGTCATGGCGACCACCAGGCCGCCGCCCACCAGCTGCACCAGGGCCTCCACCTTGTCGGGGTCGGTGCCGCCGGGCAGCAGCCGCACCGCGGCGAAGCCGGCGGCGGCCGCGCCGGCGGCCGCCAGCGCCACCTTCAGCGTGCTGCGCAGCACCCGCCGCAGGTCCAGGCCGCCCAGCCGACGGTGCAGCAGCCAGCCGGAGACCACCACCGCCGCCAGGAACGACACGCCGTTGCCGAGCATCATCCCGGCGGCCACGAACGAGGCGGCGAACCCGACCGCGATCCCCACCTGCACCGCCACCCGCAGCGCCACCACGCCGAGGTTGACCAGCGCGGGCGTACGCGTGTCCGGCATCGCGTAGAACGCGAACGTCACCAGCTGGCTCCACGTGAACGGCACCAGCGCGAGCCCGGCGGCCAGCAGCACCGGAGCGGTGGCGCGGGCCGCGGTGGCGTCGAAGACCCCCCACTGGAACAGGGTGGCGGCGATCGGCAGCGGCAGCACCGCGTACGCCACCGCCACCGGTGCCAGCACCGCGACCGACATCCGGGCGCCCATGGACAGGTCGTCGACGAAGTCGGCGTACCGCCGGTCGGTGGCGGCGGCCGACAGCCGCGGCATGAGCGCCATGATGATCGACACGCCCACGATGCCGTGGGCCATCATGAGCAGCAGGAAGACGTTCTGGTAGACCAGCAGCCCGGCCTCGGCGCCGGCGCTGTTGACCAGGGTCAGCACCACCAGGACGCCGACCTGGTTGACCGCCACGTAGCAGAACATCCAGCCGCCGAGCCGGCCGAGTTCGGCCAGCCCCAGCGACCGGAAGTCGCCGCGCCACCGCCACCGGAACCCGACCCGGCGGAGCGCGGGCAGCAGACCCGCGGCCTGCACCACGATGCCGACCAGGGTGCCGCCGCCGACCAGCGCGATCCGGCCGGGGTCCATCTCCTCCGGCAGGATCGGCACCGCCCCGTAGATCGCCAGGTAGAGCCCGAAGGCGCCGATCACCACCAGGTTGTTCAGGATCGGAGTCCACATCGGAGCTGCGAAGTGGCCGCGGGTGTTGAGCACCGCGGTCAGCAGCCCCGACATCCCGTAGAAGAAGATCGTCGGCAGGATGAGGTACGACAGCGTGGTGACCAGCCCCGGGGTCGGGGTGCGGGAGACCCACGCAAGCAGCGGCGCGCAGGCCACCGCGAGCACGGTGGCGGCGAGAAGCGCCAGCACCGCCAGGCTCACCAGCCGCTGGGTGTACGCCTCGCCGCCGTCCGGGTCCCGACGCCGGGCCCGCACCAGCACCGGCACCAGCACGCTGGAGAGGATGCCGCCGAGCAGCAGCTCGTAAACCATGCCCGGGAACCACTGGGCGGTGGTGTAGGCGTTGCCGACCAGGGTGCTGCCGAGCGCGGCGGCGATGACGACCGTGCGCAGGAACCCGGTGATCCGGCTGACCAGGCTGCCCAGCGCCATGACCGCGCTGTGTCGGGCGACGCTGCCGTACTCACCGTCCGGTCGCTGGGCCTCGGCCCCGGGGGATCCGGCCGCGGGGGTGCCCGGCGTCCCCGGCCCACCGTCGGTTGGCGGCCCGGGTGCGCCTTCGGCTGGCGGCCCGGGTGCGCCGGCGGCCGGGTCCGGCGGGCGACCGGCGTCGGTGGGCGGGGCGGGGTCGGCGGTGCGGCGGGCGTGCTCGCTGACGTAGATCCGGCCGCGCGGGGCGCCCGGCGCGCCCGGCGGGCCCGCCGCGCCGGCGGAAAGCTGCCACGACGGCGCCGCACCACCGACCGGGGTGGCGTCCGGTGCTGGCGGGTGGGGCGTCCCGCCGCCGGACGGTACGGTCGGCACGCTGGTCGGTGGCGCGTCGCGGGCCGGCCCCGGCGCTTCGGGCATGCCCTGAACCTTAGCGGCTGACCGCGGGTCGCCCGGGGGGTTGGGCGCCGACACCCGCCGGGGCCCGGGGCGCCGGGAACCCGGTGGGCTCGGGCGCCGACACTGTCGTGGACCCGGGTCCCGGTCCTCTTGCTAGGTTGGTTCGGCTATGGCCCACGAACTCACCCGGGCGCAGCGACGCGCCGTCTCCAAGCTGGTCAGGATCTGGCCGGTCGCGGACGAGCTGGCGGCACGGTTCGTCGCCGCCGGCCACGAGCTCCACCTGGTGGGTGGGCCGGTCCGGGACGCGTTGCTCGGCCGGCTCGGCAACGACCTCGACTTCTGCACCGACGCCCATCCCGACCGCACCCTGGAGATCGTCCGCGGGTGGGCGGAGGCGACCTGGGAGACCGGGCGCGAGTTCGGCACCATCGGGGTGGCCAAGCGCGGCTTCCGGATGGAGATCACCACCTTCCGGGCCGAGGCGTACGACGGGGTCACCCGCCATCCGGAGGTGCGGTACGGCACCTCGCTGGTGGAGGACCTGCGGCGGCGGGACTTCACCGTCAACGCGATGGCGGTCTCCCTGCCCGACCACCGCTTCACCGACCCGTTCGGCGGGCTGGAGGACCTGGCGCGGCGGGTGCTGCGGACGCCCGGACCGCCGGAGGAGTCGTTCCGGGACGATCCGCTGCGGATGCTGCGGGCCGCCCGGTTCGTCGCCCAGCTCGGGTTCAGCGTCGACGACGAGGTGCTGGCCGCGATCAGGCGGATGGTCGCCGACCTGGACCGGATCAGCGCCGAACGGATCCGGGACGAGTTCTCCAAGCTGTTGTGCGGCGAGCACCCGGTGGCCGGGTTGCGGATGCTGGTCGACACCGGGCTGGCCGACCGGTTCCTGCCGGAGCT
>CAZSNW010000088.1:7842-10552 GCA_964608245.1 uncultured Micromonosporaceae bacterium | reverse complement strand
TGTTCCGGCACGGCCGGATCACCACCACCGAGGCCAAGGCCAAGCGGCTGCGCCCCTTCGCCGAGCAGCTCATCACCAAGGCCAAGCGCGGTGACCTGCACTCCCGCCGTCAGGTGATGGAGGTGGTGCGGGACCGCACGGTGAGCGCGGTCCTGTTCGACGAGATCGGGCCCCGGTATGCCCACCGGCCCGGCGGCTACACCCGCATCGTCCGGACCGGATTGCGGCGCGGCGACGCCGCCCCGATGGCGATCATCGAGCTGGTGGAGCCGATGGCCGAGCCACCCGCGCCGAAGGAGCAGAAGGAGCAGCGCCGGTCGCGGCGTCGGGAGGCCAGGCAGGAGGCGGTTGCGGTGCTCGCCGGTGAGGCCGGGACGGAGGCCGAGGCGACCGCGGCGGGCGACGCGGCCCCGGCCGAGGGTGACGGGGACCGCCCGGCCGAGGCCGAGGGGGACCAGCCCGCCGACAAGGCGTGAGGGTCCGACTCGACCTGGCGTACGACGGGACCGGTTTTTCCGGCTGGGCCCCGCAGCCTGACCGACGCACGGTGGCCGGAGAGCTCGCTCGCGCGCTGACCACGCTGTTCGGCGCCGACGGGCACTCCGGCCTCACCGTTGCCGGGCGCACCGACGCCGGGGTGCACGCCACCGGCCAGGTGTGCCATGTCGACGTCTCCGATGAGCGCTGGCAGGAGCTGTCCGACACGCTGGTACGACGGCTGGCCGCCCTGCTGCCGCCGGACGTGCGGGTGACCTCCGCGACCGCGGTGAGCCCCGAGTTCGACGCCCGGTTCTCGGCGCTGCGTCGCACCTACCGCTACCGGGTCGGCGACGCCCCTTACGGGGTCGACCCGCTACGCCGGCACGACACCCTCGCCTGGCCGCGGCCGCTGTCCGAGGCGGCGATGACCGAGGCGTCCGCCGGCCTGATCGGCGAGCACGACTTCGCGGCGTACTGCCGTCGGCGGGAGGGCGCCAGTACCGTGCGTACGCTCCTGCGGCTGGACTGGCACCGCGACGAGGCCGGGGTACTGGTGGGGACGGTGGTGGCCGACGCGTTCTGCCACGCGATGGTGCGCAGCCTGGTCGGCGCCCTGCTCGCGGTGGGCGACGGCCGGCGGCCGGTCGACTGGCCGGCGTCCCTACTCTCACGGAGCGAACGCGCCGACGAGGTGCAGGTGGCCCCGCCGCACGGGCTCACCCTGGTGGCGGTGGACTACCCGGCCACCCCGGCCGGGTGGGCCGCCCAGGCGGAGCGGGCCCGCCGCTGGCGCGGCACCGGGAACCCGCCCCACGGCGACGCGTCCGGGTGAGGACGCCCGGGAAACAGAACTCCGGACCGGGTACGGGCGGTCACTCGGAGGGCGCGGGCGACGGCGAGGACGTCGGGGACGGCTCCGATCCGGTGTCGGCGGTCGCCCGCAGCTCGATGACGCCGCTGCGCAGGTGCACCTCGACCATGTCCCAGATGACCAGCTCGGCCCGGCGGTCGTCCAGCACCGTGAAGTCCTCGCCGTCGGCGCGCGCCACCACCGCGTACAGCAGGAAGTGGCCCCGGTAGTCCCAGCCGAGCCGGGTCTGGGACAGCACCAGCGGTTCGGTGCCCTCGCCCGCGATCATCCCGACGAACCGGCCGGTCCCGTCCTGGATGATCGGGTTGATCCGTTCGTACGCCTCCTCGGCGTCCGCCTCGGACTCGAGGTTGAACACCCCGGTGGTGACCAGGTAGCGGCCGTCGGGGGAGCGCAGCGTGCCGCGTACCACCTCCTGGCACCCGAGCTCCTCCAGCAGCTCGGCGAGGGCGTCGACCGCCGCCACCCCGCAGTCGTCGCTGTGCTGGGTGCCCAGCAGTTCGTAGGGCGGCTCCTCCGGGTTGATGACGATCTCGTCGACCGGGAACACCTCGTCGACCGTCAACGGCTCCGGGTCGGACTCCCGGGTGCTGATGTCGCGTGCCGGCGTCTCGGACGGGTCGCCGGCACCGGCCGGGACGTGCTCGATCTCGTCCTGCAGCAGGTTGAACGAGAACAGGCCGCAGGTGGCGAACAGGCTCACCGCCGCCACCACCATGATCACCATGTGCCACAGCCGGACGCGGCGGGCGGCCCGGGTCACGTCCGGTCGGTCCGGCGGCGCTCCGACGGCCGCCACGGCTTCGGCCCCGGTGCCGGTGACATCGGTACGCCTAGTGACGTCGGTACGCATCGTGGCGTCGGTACGCCCGGGGCCGGTCGGACCACCGGGCCGCGGGCCGGCCGGGCCGCCGGGCGGCCGGGTCCCGGAGGGTCGGGAGCCGGGCCGCGGGCCACCACCCACCGAGGGGATGGTCGGGTCGGTGCCGGGGCCGGACACCGGACGGGCGCCGGCACCCGGGCCGGTCGGCGGCCGTCCACCCACCGGTGCGCCCTGGCCACGCGGTGCGGGCCCGCCGGGGCCGAGCCGCTGCGGTCCGGCGGGACTCAGCGGCCGGGAGCCGGGGCCCGCCGGTGAGCCGGGGCCGGCCGCCGGCAGCGGCGGTCGACCGGACTGCGGGCCCGGCAGCCGGCCGGTTTGCGGGCCCGGCGCCTCTTCCGGCGCGGGCCGGGGGCGCGGTGGCCCCGCAACCGTCGACGGCGGCGGCGGCGTGGTCGGCCGCAGCGGGCGGATCGCGCCGCGGCGCAGCCGGTCCGCGGGTGTCCGCGGCAGCCCGCCGGTTGCGTCCGCGGGCGTCC
>CAZSNW010000088.1:0-7742 GCA_964608245.1 uncultured Micromonosporaceae bacterium | reverse complement strand
GGCAGCCCGCCGGTTGCGTCCGCGGGCGTCCGCGGCAACCCGCCGGTCGCCGGCGGATCGGTGGACGGTACGCCGAAGGTGCGGTCGCCGCGGGAGGGTCGTCCGCCGAAGGTCCGGGGACCGACCGGTCCGGTCTCGGACGGTCGACGGTCCAGCGGTCGGGGCGCCACGGTGGGCGTATCCGGAGAACGGTCGGGCGACGGTGCGGGCGGGTCCGCCCGGGTCGGCCGCGCGGTCGGGCGGGGTGGTCCGGACCGGGCCTGCGCCCTCAGATCGGGGATGCGGCCGCGCGTACCCGGGTCGGACCGGACGACCGGGGCGGGGGAGCGGGGCCGCGCGCGCCAGCCGGGCAGGTCGTCGTCCGTGTCCGGATCGTTCCAGCCGGGAAGATCGTCGTCGTCGGCGGGCCGCAGGCCGTCCGCGCCCGGGTCGTTCCAGCCGGGTAGATCCTCCTCCGGGTCGGACGGGGACCGGCGGTGCCGGCCCGTCCGGGCCGGCTGCGGCTGGTCGGGACCGGGCCGGCGGGAGGGTGGCCACGAGGCCGGGTCCGGCCCGCTCCGGAAACTCATGGCGGGAAGCGTAGCGGATCGGAATCGGCCATTCGGTAGCCGTCGACAGGTGGCGCAAACCGGTCCGCGGACCGCCATACTGCCCGGGTGGAGCACTACTTCGAGGCCTCGCCGAGCTCCCCGGAGCGGCGGCGCACCGTCGAGGTGGAGGCGGCCGGGCGGCGCTTCACCTTCGCCACCGCGGCCGGCGTCTTCTCCGCCGACCGGCTCGACCCCGGCACCGCGGTGCTGCTGCGCAAGGCCGAACTGCCCGACCCCGAGGAGCCGGGGCCGCTGCTCGACCTCGGCTGCGGCTACGGTCCGATCGCCTGCGTGCTGGCGACCGTCGCGCCGGCGGCCACGGTGTACGCCGTGGACGTCAACGCCCGGGCGCGCGAGCTCGCCGCGGCCAACGCCGAATCCTGCGGCGTGGCCGACCGGGTCCGGGTGTACCACCCCGACGAGGTGCCGCCGGAGGCGCGGTTCACCCAGCTGTGGAGCAACCCGCCGGTGCGGGTGGGCAAGGCGGAGCTGCACGCGCTGCTGTCGACCTGGCTGCCGCGGCTCGCCCCGCACGGGGTGGCCTGGCTGGTGGTGGCGCGGAACCTCGGCGCCGACTCCCTGCACCGGTGGCTAGGGGAACAGGGCTGGACGGTGGAGCGTCACGCGAGCCAGAAGGGCTACCGGGTGCTGCAGGTGACCGCGGGCGACGGCCCGCGCTGACCTGCCCTGTGGCCGCTGACCGGCGGGCGCGCGGCCGGGCGGCCGCGGCGCGGCCATGTGAGCCGCGCCACCCGTCGGTCACCCGACCCGGGCCGTGCGGCGGCCCGCGTAGGGTCGAGCGGGTGGACGATGTCACGGCGTGGCTGGCCGACTGGCCGGTGGGCACGGCGGCGGCCGGCGTCACCGATCCGGACGCGACCCTGGCCACCGGCGGGAACCCCGACTGGCGTACCCGGATCGCCTCGGTGACCAAGCTCCTCGTGGGCTACGCGGGCCTGATCGCCCTGGAGGAGGGGGCTCTCGACCTGGACGAGCCGGCCGGGCCGGCCGGCTCGACCGTCCGTCACCTGCTCGCCCACGCCTCCGGGCTCGCCTTCGACATGGACAAGGTGCTCGCCCCGCCCGGCCGACGGCGCAACTACTCCAACGTGGGCATCGAACGGTTCGCCGAACACCTGGCGGAGCGCACCGGCATCCCGTTCGCCGACTACCTGCGGCAAGCCGTGCTGGAGCCGCTGGGGATGCGCGACTCGGAACTCGTCGGCTCGCCCGCGCACGGGCTGCACAGCACGGTGAGGGACCTGCTGCGGTTCGGCCGGGAACTGCTGCGCCCGACGCTCGTGTCGCCGGAGACCCTGGCCGACGCGACCCGCCCTCACTTCCCGGAGCTCGCCGGCCCGCTGCCGGGGGTGGGGCGGTTCGACCCCAACCCGTGGGGGCTCACCTTCGAGATCCGCGACGGCAAGCGTCCCCACTGGACCGGTGACCGTTGCTCGCCCCGGACGTTCGGGCACTTCGGCGGCTCGGGCGCGTTCCTGTGGGTGGACCCGGAAGTCGGGCTCGCCTGCGCCGCGGTGACCGACCGCGAGTTCGGGCCGTGGGCGCTTCAGGTGTGGCCGGTCTTCAGCGACCGGGTGGTGGAGCGGTACGCGTCGACGACCTCCCCACGCCACGTGCCCTCCGGCGACGGAACGTCCTGACGCGGCGAGCGCCGACGCGACCATCGCGACCCGGCGGTATTGTCGCCTTCTCGGAAATCACGACGTGGTCCGTCTTGTCCGCAACAAATGGTCTTGTGACCATCTATCGGCGTTGCTAGATTGCTCGCACCACCGTCCATAAGGACGGTGTCGACCGCGCCGTCCCGCCGTCTCGACGGTGGGCTCGGACAAGCGTCACGATCGTGGGTGGCCGTGCATGTCTCGCCAGCACGTGGTCGCCGCAGCAGCGGCGGTGTTGAGCTGCGTCGTCGCGTGCACGCCGGCGTCACCGGCGCCGGAGCCCACGCCGACGGGTCCGGTGGCGGGGGTGGACCCCACCCGGGAGGCCTGCCTGGTGCCGCTGCCGGAGTCGTGGCAGGCGGCCTTCGCCGAGGGCATGCTCCCGCGGGAGCCCGGTGAGTTTTCGGTCGTCCGGCTGATCGCACCGGACGGTTCACTGTTCGTGGAGTACACCCGGCAGGGTGCCCACCACGAGCTGCGGTGGCTGCCGGCGACCGGCGGGCCGCCGGTCGTGGTGCAGAGGTTCGGTTCAAGCGAGTCGGACGCCCATGTGTTCGGGGCGTCGTTCGACGGCCGGTACCTGGCGTACAGCCTCTCCTGGTCGTACCAACCGTTCGACGGCGACTGGTCGTTGTACGTCTGGGACAGCGAGCAGGGTGGCGAACCGGTCCATCTCTTCTCCGACAACCGGGGCAGGTCGCAGCTCTCCCTGGTCGTCCACGACGGCACCGTCGCCTGGTTGCAGCTGACCGTCGCGGCGGACGGCATGTCGCACCACCTGTTGCACCTCTACCGTGTCGCCGAGCGGCGCCACGAGACCGTCGACATCGGGTACAGCTCGTGGCCGGCCCGGTTCGGGTCGCTGCTGCTCTTCGAGGTCAGTCCTGGCCCGGACGCGTCGCCACCGCTGCGCGCGGTGTCGCTGGAGACCGGCCGACCGGCCGAGGTGCCGCCCGCGCTCGCGCAGGCCGCAGGCGGGCGCTACCGGGCCGCCAGTGACGACACGGTGGTGTGGATCGACTCGACTCTGGCGGAGTTGTGGGTGTGGCGCACCGGCTGGGAGGAGCCGTGGCGGGCGATCAGCTCGTGGGAGCACGACTACCTCGAGTGGGTCAACGTCGCCGGGGACATCGTGACGTGGCACAGCCCTGGGGCGCAGTTCGCGTTGGACCTGCGTTCGGGCAGCTACACGCGGATCACCCCCGATGACGGCTCGACGCTCGCCGGCGAGCCGTACCTCGGCGTCCTCTTCGACGCCGTGCCGGGCAACGTCCGGCGACCGCCGAGCGACCAGACGGTGGTGGACACCCGCACGCTGCCGCCGCTGCCGGCCTGCCCCGGTGACGGCGGGGAGGAGGCCGGCGATCGTACCGGGTGACGGACCCCGTACCGGTGACCGGATCGGTACCGGAGTGTGACCTTTTCCCGCTGGTCATCCGGCAGGCGGCCACGTAGGGTGGGCGGTGAGAACCCACGGGAGCCCGGTACGCCGGGCTGAGAGGGGGGCAGGTCAAGCCCCCGACCGTCGAACCTGATCCGGGTAATGCCGGCGCAGGGAGGAGGGCCGCCATGCCAGCGCTGGGACGCCTGCACCTGGTCACCGACACCCGCCCCGGCCGCGACCCGATCGCCGTGGTCACCGCCGCGCTGGCCGCCGGCGCACCGCTCGTCCAGGTCCGCGTCGAGGACGACGTCACCGACCGCGAGGCGTACGCGCTCGCCGGGGAGATTCTCCGGTTGTGCCGCCGCCACGGCGCCACGTGCCTGGTCAACGACCGGATCGACGTGGCGTTGGCGGTGGGCGCCGACGGGGTGCACGTGGGCGCGGACGACCTGCCGGTGGCGGTGGCGCGCCGCCTGCTCGGCCCGACCGCGGTGGTCGGCGCCACCTGCCGCGACCCCGACTCGGCCCGGGCCGCGGTCGCCGACGGCGCCACCTACCTCGGGGTGGGCCCGGCGTACGCGACGTCCACCAAGGACGGGCTGCCGCCGGCGATCGGACCGGCGGGTGTCGCCGCGGTCGCCGCGGCGGTGCCGGGCACCCCGGTGATCGCGATCGGAGGGGTCACCGTCGACCGGGCGCCGGAGCTGCGCGCCGCCGGCGCGTACGGCGTGGCGGTGGTGGGCGCGGTCAGCGCCGCACCCGACCCGGCTGCGGCGACCCGCGCCCTGCTGGACGCGCTGTCCCTGCCGGACGGAGACGCGGTCGCTGCGGACGCCGCGGGAGGTGGGCGGTGACCGCCGTCCCGGACGTCGCCGTGGTCGGCGGCGGGATCATCGGGCTGTCGGTGGCGTGGCGCTGCGCCCAGCGGGGGATGAGCGTCACGGTGTTCGACCCGGACGCCGACGACGCGGCGTCCACCGTGGCCGCCGGCATGCTCGCGCCGGTCGGCGAGGCGTACTTCGGTGAGGACGACCTGACCGCGCTGATGCTGGCCGCCGCCCGCCGCTGGCCCGGGTTTGCCGCCGAGCTCGCCCGCCACGGCGACGTCGGCTATCTCGGCGGCACCCTGGTGGCCGCGCTCACCCGTGACGACCTGGCCGCGGCCGAGCGGCTGTGGCGCTACCAGGAGAAGCTCGGCCTGCCGGTGCGGCAGGTCACGGTGGCCGAGTCCCGGAGGATCGAGCCGGCGCTCACCCCGCGGCTGCGCGGGGCCGCGGTGCTCGACGACCACCAGGTGGATCCGCGCAAGGTGGTCCGGGTGCTGCGGGCGGCAGCCGCCACCGAGGGGGTGCGGTTCGTCCGGCGCCTGATCGGGTCACTGGACGAGGTGGAGGCCCGCCAGGTGGTGGTGGCGGCCGGGGTCGGTTCGGCGGCGCTCACCGGGCTGCCGGTCCGCCCGGTCAAGGGGCAGGTGCTGCGGCTGCGGGCGCCGGAGGGCGTACCCGGGTTCCGGCACGTGATCCGCGGTTACGCCGACGGCCGGCAGGTCTACCTGGTGCCGCGACCGGACGGCGAGGTGGTGGTGGGCGCGAGCCAGGAGGAGCGGACCGACCGCACCCCCACCGCCGGCGTGGTGCTGGACCTGCTGCGGGCCGCCACCGACCTGGTGCCGGAGATCGCCGAGTACGCGCTGGTGGAGGTCTCGGTCGGGCTGCGTCCCGGCACCCCGGACAACGGTCCGATCGTGGGCCGGCTGCCCGACGGCGCGGTGGTGGCGACCGGGCACTTCCGGCACGGCATCCTGCTCGCCCCGCTCACCGCGGACGCGGTGGTGGAGCTGCTGGTCGAGGGACGGGTGCCGGAGCTGTTCGCGACGTACGGCCCGGAGCGGTTCCCGGCCGCCCGGGCGGCGGGAAGGGAGAGGCCGTGATCGTGGTCAACGGGCGCGAGCGGCCGCTCGCGGAGGACACCGTGGTGGCCGACGTGGTTGCCGAGGTCGCCGGCGACTACCAGCGGCGGGGACTCGCGGTGGCGGTCAACGGCGAGGTGGTGCCCCGGTCGGCCTGGCACGAGCGGCGGCTGGTCGACGGGGACCGGGTGGAGGTCCTCACCGCGACCCAGGGAGGGTGACGATGGACGGTTCCGTGACGACCGTGACCGGCGCGGGTCCGGATCCGGTGAAGACCGACGCGGCCGCCCTCGACGACGACCCGCTGGTGATCGCCGGCGTCACCTTCCACTCCCGGCTGATCCTCGGGACCGGTGGCGCGCACAGCCTGTCCGCGCTGGAGCGGGCGATCCGCGCCAGCGGCACCGAGATGGTCACGGTGGCGCTGCGCCGGGTCGACCCGTCCGCCCCGGGTGGCCTGGTGGAGCTGATCGACCGGTGCGGGGTGCGGGTGCTGCCGAACACTGCCGGCTGCTACACCGCCGACGAGGCGGTCAAGCTCGCCCACCTGGCGCGGGAGGCGCTGGAGACCGAGTGGGTGAAGCTGGAGGTGATCGGCGACGACCGCACCCTGCTGCCGGACGCGGTGGAGCTGGTCGCCGCGGCGCGGCGGCTGGTGGACGACGGGTTCGTCGTCCTGCCGTACACCAACGACGACCCGGTGCTCGCCAAGCGGCTCGCCGACGTCGGGTGTGCGGCGGTGATGCCGGCCGGTGCGCCCATCGGCTCCGGGCTGGGCGTCACCAACCCGCACCACATCCGGCTCATCCGGGACGCGGTCGACCTGCCGGTGATCCTGGACGCCGGTATCGGCACCGCCTCCGACGCGGCGCTCGCGATGGAGCTCGGCTGCGACGGGGTGCTGATCGCCAGCGCGGTGACCCGCGCGGAGGACCCGGAGATGATGGCGACCGCGATGCGCCACGCGGTGGTCGCCGGCCGGCTGGCCGCCCGCGCTGGCCGGATTCCGAAGCGCTACCACGCGCTGGCGTCCACCAGCGACGAGGGCAGGCCGGACCTGTGACCGTTCCCCGGTCGCCGTCCGGGGTGGTGGTGGTCACCGACCGCCGGCAGGCGACTGCGCCGCTGCCCGAGGTGGTGGCCGCGGCGGTCGCCGGTGGCGCCCGGTGGGTGCTGCTGCGGGAGAAGGATCTGCCGCGGTCGGAGCGGCTGGTGTTGGCGCGGCGGCTGCAGGAGATCCTCGCGGCCGTCGGCGGGAGGCTGGTGGTGGCCGGCGCGGACCCGCTCGGCGGGGACGCGGTGCACCTGGCCGCCGCCGAGCCGCTCGACGCCGTCCCGGCACCTCGCCGGCGCGACGGGGCTGCGGCCCATCCGGTCCTCATAGGACGGTCCTGCCACGACGCAAAGGAGATCGCCCGGCTGACCGTCGAGGACTACGTCACCGTCTCGCCGGTCTTCCCCAGCGCCTCCAAGCCCGGGTACGGGCCGCCGCTGCTGCCCGAGGGCCTGGCGCGTCTGTGCCGGCTCGCGGGCCGACCGGTGCTCGCGCTCGGCGGGGTGGAGACCCCGGAGCGGGCGGCGGCCTGCGTGGCGGCCGGCGCGGTCGGGGTGGCGGTCATGGGGGCGGTGATGCGGGCCGACGACCCGGCGGCGGTGGTCGCCGGGCTTTGCGAAGCGATCGCCGGCCGGCATGCGTCGGCCGGCGCCGACGAGGGAGGAGAGGGAGGAGCGCGCTCATGAGCACGTCCGAGACCGGCACGACGACCGGCCTGCCGGGCGTACGCCGCAAGGTGTACGTGGAGGGGCCGAGGCCGGACATCCGGGTGCCGTTCGCCGAGGTGCAGCTGTCCGGGGACGAGCCGCCGGTGCGGCTGTACGACACCTCGGGGCCGGGCAGCGACCCGGAGGTCGGCCTGCCGCCGCTGCGCGGCCCGTGGATCGCCGAGCGGGGCGACGTGGCGCCGGTCCGCGGCGCCGGCACGCCGCTCGGGTCCGCCACCGGCAATCCGGTGACCCAGCTCGCGTACGCCCGGGCCGGGATCGTCACGCCGGAGATGCAGTTCGTGGCGGTCCGGGAAGGGGTGGACCCGGAGGTGGTCCGCCAGGAGATCGCCGCCGGCCGGGCGGTGCTGCCGGCGAACGTCAACCACCCGGAGAGCGAGCCGATGATCATCGGC
>CAZSNW010000087.1:0-10586 GCA_964608245.1 uncultured Micromonosporaceae bacterium | reverse complement strand
TCGCCGGCGAGTTCGGCGAGCAGGATGCCGTCGGTCATCAGCTTGACCCGGGTCTGCTCGCCGACCCGCTCGGTGAACCGCACCTGGTAGCCGACGGTGGCGCCGAGTTCCTCGCCGAGTTCGGTGGCGATCCGGTCGGCGACCGCCCGCGCCGCCAGCCGCCGCGGCTGGGTGTGTCCGATCATGCGCCGCCCGAGCTGCAGGCAGATCTTCGGCAGCTGGGTGGTCTTGCCCGAGCCGGTCTCGCCGGCCACCACGACCACCTGGTGGGCGTCGATGGCGGCGGCGATCTCGTCGACCCGTTGGCTGACCGGCAGCGCGGGGGGAAAGGTGATGGCCATACCGGTGGCCAAGGATAGGCCGCCGCCGGCCGGGAAGGCCCGCGGATTCTCGCCCGGCCGTCAGCCGGCCTGCGGCGGGTTGTTCTCCGGCCGCTGGTTCTCCGACTGCGCCTGCTCGGCCAGGAACCGCTCCAGCTCGGCCACCAGCTGCTCGGCGTCCGGGGTCTCGTCCGGGGACCGGGCGTCGGGGAAGCGGGCGCCGCGCGAGCGCATGAACAGGTCGTACTGCTCCTCCAGCCCGCGGACGTGCGTGGCGACCTCGGCCGACTTGGCCACCTGCTCGTCCACGGTGGCCAGCAGCGCCTCGGCCGCCTCTTGCAGCGCGGTGGTCGACAGCGACAGACCGGAGACGCGGGCCAGCGACAGCAGCAGCGCCTCGGCGGCCGCCGGGAACTCGCCCTGGGCCAGGTAGTGGGGCACGTGGGCGGCGAACCCGGCGGCGGCGTGGCCGCGCTGGCCGAGCCGGAACTCCAGCAGGTTGCCGGCGGTGGTGGGCACCTGCACCCGGTGCATCCACGGCTGGTAGCCCTCGATGAGCTCCGGCCGGGTGGCGTGGGCGGTGATCCCCACCGGACGGGTGTGCGGCACCGCCATCGGGATGGCGTTGAGCCCGACGGTCAGGCGTACGTTGAAGCGCTCCACCAGCTGGATCACCGCGGCGATGAACCGCTCCCACTGCAGGTCCGGCTCGGGGCCGGACAGCAGCAGGAACGGGGTGCCGGCCTCGTCGTGCAGCAGCTGGATGGTCAGCGACTGCTCGTCGTAGGACTCCCAGTGGTCTGCGACGAAGATCATCGCCGGCCGGCGGGAGCGGTAGTCGAGCAGCTGGTCGACGTCGAACGTCACCAGGACGCGGGGGTCACAGTTGGCCAGCAGGTGGTCGCGGGCGAGACGGACCGCGTTACCGGCGTCGACGAAGCCGCCCAGGGCCTGGACGAGGACCGGCGCCTCCATCGGAGGCGGGTCGAAGCACAGCTCGTACAGGTCGTACGGCTCCTGCACCTGCCCACCCTCCCGTGAGGAAACGTCGTCGCACGCGGCGGGTGACCTCACCGGACAGCGGCGAGTTGCCACGCCTCCGCCTTCCCGTCCATTATGTGTCGGCCGGGTGTCGTGACGGCGGGCCGTCCTGGTCGGAGGCACGACAGCTGGCACAGACTGGAACAGGTGTTCGGGTCATGGTACGGTTTGGCACATGACAGAGCCAGCCGACCCGACGGTCGAAGAGGTCCTCGCCGAGATCGAGGAACTGCAGAAGCGGCTACGCCAGGCGTACGAGGCCGGTGACGCGGACGCTGCCGACCGTCTCATGAGCGAGCTGGCCGCCGCGGAGCGCCGCCGCAACCGGATCATGCAACGCGCCCTGGCCGCCGGTCGGGGCCACCGGCCCGCGCTGCCGGTGCGCGAGCAGGTCGCCCGGGTGCTGTCCCTGCTCGGCCGGCCCGCGTCGGTCTCCCTCATCCGCGACGTGGCCGCCGCCCGCTTCGGCGACCAGATCCCCGGACCGCGGCTCGCCTCGCTCCGCCGCGACGAGCACCGCTCCTGGCGGTCCGCCCACGACAGCGCCTCCGCCCGCCCGGTCTACATCGTGCCGGCGCTCACCTACGACCGGCTCGCCCCGGTCCGCGGGCTGCTCGCGCTGTCCAGCTGGCCGCTGGAGGTCCGGCTGGTCGCCCCGGCCAGCCACCGGGTCGACATGCTGCACGCCACCGACCGGTTGGCCGCGGAACTGGCGGCCAACCCGGACGCCGGCTGGGCGCCCGAGGTGGAGCGCGTCCTGTGGCGGCTGGCCGCCACCGTGCCGGAGGCCACCGACGGCGGCCGGCTCGACCCTGCCACCGTCCGCGCGGCCGTCGCCGCGGAACTCGCCCAGATCGCCGACGCCGACGCCGCCGAGCGCGCCGCCGCCGCCGCGCGCGCCCGCGACCAGCTCGACGAGGAGCTCGCGCTGTTCGGCTCGCGGCTCACGGTGCTGCCCGGCGGCAGGGTGGCGCGGACCGGCTCGTGACCAGCTGGGCCGCCCAACCGGAGCTTGCCGCGTTCCGGGGCGAGTTCCCGGCCGCGCCGCTGTCGGCCCGGCGGGTCGCCGGCCTGCTCGACGTCCCCGGGTGCCTGCGCCGGCAGGTGCTGGACGCGGCCGCGGTGGCGATCGAACCGTTGGCCCGGCTGCTCGGCTGCCCGCCCGCCGGTCAGAGCCCGTACGCGATCGTGCGCGCCCGCCAGTTCAGCCTGCGCGCGCTGGATCCGGCCATGGCACCGGTCGTCGACCTGGTACGCCGCCGACTCGGCGCCCCGGTCACCGCGGTACGCCAGGTCGACCTCTCGGCCGAGCAGGTGCGCTCGCAGTACGTCCGCTTCGACTCGTCCTTCCGCGCGAGCCTCACCCGGGGCCTGCTGCGGGAGATGCTGTCGGGTGCGGAGTCCGCGGTGAACCTGGTCCGCAGCCCGGTGCTGCCGCTGTCCATCGGCGGCGCACCGATCTACGTGGAGCCGGACGCCGTCGCGTACACCAGCCACCGCGGCAGCCCGCTGTACCCGGTGGAGATCCGCTCGTACCCGTGCCTGGACGGCACCGCGGAGGAGGCGAGGGTGGCGGCCACCGCCCGGGAGACCGCGGTGCACGTGCTCGCCGCCCGCGAGGTGGCGGCGCGGCTCGGCTACCCGCTCGAGCGGATCGCCACCCGCGGGCTGCTCGTGCTGCCGCGCAACTTCGGGCTCGACCCCACCGGGCAGACGTTCGACGTCGCCCCCCAGGTGCGGCGGCTCGAGCGCGTCCTCGCCACCTTCCCCGACCCTGCGGCCCTGTCCGGCCGGGTGCCGGCCGGAGTGGCGCTGCCCGCCCTGCCGACGCCCGAGGAACCGCAGCGGTACGCCGCGGCGGTCGACCAGGCGATGGAGGCGGTCTCGGCGCTCGCCCCCCGGTTCGGGGACGGCTGCCCCGGCTGCCCGCTGTTCCACTTCTGCCGGCAGGAGCAGCAGGCGCAGGGCGCGGTCGCCCGGGTCGGCGCCGCCGCCGCCACCCTGTGCGGCGACGTGGGCACGGTGGCCGAGGCGCTCGACCTCGCCCACGGTGCGCGGCGGCCCGCCACCGCCGCCGAGGAGGCGGTGGCCGTCGAACTCGGCCGCGCCGCGGCGGCCCTGGCGTGGGGGAGGGCGGCGTGAGCCTCGACGTCTACCTGCGACTGTGCGCGGCGGCGAGCGGCCGGGCCCAGCCACGCGCCGCCCGCCGCCACGTCCACCTCTCCGCCCGGCCGCTGGTGGTGGTCGGCTACCACCTCGCCGGCCAGCCGAACGCGCCGGTCGCCGTCCGCTACGGCGACGCCCCGGACCGCAGCCGGCTGCTCGTCGTCCCCGACCCGCGACGGCCCGGGCCCCGGCTGCGGGTGCTCGCCGAGTTCGCCCGTGACCTGCTCGCCTGGTTGGACGGCTTCACCGCGCGGGAGGCGCCGGCGGACGCCGGTGGCGGTGACCCGTCCGCCGACGGTGGCGGCGGCGACCCGGCCGACGCGGTGTGCGTGGACGCGCCGCAGATCCTGTGCCCGAACGCCGCCACCGCGGCCTGGGTCACCGACCTCCTCGGCCGCTACCTGCGCCACCTGCCCACCGAGGGCGACAACCCGGTCGACGAGGTGCTGCCGCACGCCGGGCTGCACCTGAGCTTCTTCTCCACCCGCCGGGTGCTGCCCGGCTCCAGCCTCGTGCTCGCCGCCACCGAGGCGCTCACCACCCACTGGGTGACCGGGCAGGTGCCGGTCGAGGACGCCCACCTGGGCACGGTGCTCGCCTGGGTGGACCCGCCGCCGGGCAGCGACGGGCCGCAGGCGGCGGTCGAGGCCGAGCGGCAACCCGCGGCAGGTCCGGTGTCCGACCCGGACTGGGACCGGCGGGTGCTCCAGCCCCGGATCGGCGCCCTCACCAAGGCCCGCGGCGACGCCGCGACGGCCGCCGCCGAGGCCGAGCTCGCCGAGGCCTGCCAGGAGGTGCTCGCCCCCGCCTGGCGCGACACCTGGCGGGCGTACCGGCTGCTCGCCACCCTCCCGGAGGGCGACCACGTCGCCGCCCGCTGGGCCGACGACCGTCGGGCGTGGACCTTCCACCTCGACCGGATGGCGGCCGGGCGCGCGTACTTCCCGACCCGCCTGGACGAGCTGCGCTCGTTCGCGTTCCTGCACGAGCTGGAGGAGCGGACCGTCGCGCTCGCCCGCCAGATGGCGCTCGACGACCCGCTGGTCATGGCCGCCCGGGTGGCCGCCGGCCAGGCGCTCGCCGGCGAGCTGGTCGACCGGGACTGCGCGCACACCGTGCGGGGTCCGAAGCGGATGGTGGTGCGGCCGCTGCTGCGCGTGCGCCCGGTGGTGCCGTTCACCCGGCCGGTGGGCACCCGGGTGTGGTGGGCCGCCAACCTCGGGGTACGCGCGGTTCTGCGCTCGCACGAGCCGGACGGCACGGTCGTGCTCATGGTCGACAAGGGGGCGTGCCGCAGCGCGGCGCAGGCCGCCCAGGTGCTGCCCGAGCCCGGGACCCGGGTGGCGTTCCTCGACGTCGGTGAGGAACACTTCCCGCAGCGGCTACCTGAGGAGCTGCCGTGGACCCACGTACCGGCGACGGAACCGGCGTGAACGGGACGACCTTCGACCCGCCGACCGGCACGGACCGGACAGCGGCCGACCCGCCGACCACAGACGACGGCGCACCCGTGGCACCGCCGGACCAGGCGGCGGACAGGTCCGCGCCGCGCGTGTCCGTGCCCGGTCAGCGGGTACGCGCCCGGGCGCCGGTGTCACCGGACCGCCTGGTCTCACCGGCCGCCGCCGACGCGGACGCCCGCGAGTGGGTGTTCGACCTCATCGGCGACGGCGCCCGCGCGGTGATCGTCGACTCACCGCCCGGGGCGGGCAAGTCCACCCTGGTCCGCCAGACGGCGCTGCGGCTCATCGCGGACGGGCAGCAGGTGCCGGTGGTCGTGCAGACCAACGAGCAGGCCGACGACCTGGCGTACGCGCTGGCGGAGGACCTCGCCGCCCACCCGGACCTCGCCGACGTCACCGTGGGTCGGCTGCACAGCGACGAGCGGCCGCCGCGGCCCGGCGCCCCGGAAGGGGTGGTCGCCTCTTCGAAGATCACCGAGCTGACCGGCTGCGGCGCGATCGTCGCCACCGCCGCCAAGTGGGGGTACGTCACCGCGTACCGCTGGTCGTTGGCGGTGATCGACGAGGCGTACCAGATGTCCTCGGCGGCGCTGGTCCGCACCGCCGGGCTGTTCGACCGGCTGCTGCTGGTGGGCGACCCCGGGCAGCTGGAGCCGTTCACCGTCGCCGACGAGCGGGTGGTGCGGCGGATGGCCACCTGGCCGCTGGACACCGCCGCCGGTACGGTGCGGCGCTGCCACCCCGACACCCCGGTGGTGCCGCTGCCGGTGAGCTGGCGGCTGCCGCCGTCGGCGGCCTCGGTCGTCTCCTCCTGCTTCTACGCCACCACATTCGACGCCGGCACCGAACCGGGGGTACGCCGGATGTGGTTCACCGCCTCGCCCATGCCCGACGCGGTCGGGCAGGTGCTCACCGTGGCCGCCGCCAACGGCTGGGGGATGCTGGAGCTGCCGCCCGCCTTCCTCCCGCACACCGACCCGCAGGCGGCCGCGGCGGTGGTCTCCGTGGTGGAGCGGCTGCTCGCGGCGCAGCCGGTGATCGTCGACGAGAACGGGGAACGCCCGCTGGAGCAGCACCAGGTGGCGGTCGGCGTGGTCTACCGCGACCAGTGCGCCCAGATCCGGACCGCGCTGAACAAATGCGGCCTCACAGGGGTGGTGGTCGACACCGCCAACCGGCTGCAGGGCCGGGAGTTCGCGGTCACCGTCGTGTGGCACCCGCTGTCCGGGCGCCGGGACGCGACCGCGTTCCACCTGGAGGCCGGCCGGCTGTGCGTGCTCGCCTCCCGGCACCGGCACTGCTGCATCGTGGTCACCCGGGCCGGGGTGGCCGAGCAGCTGGATGCCTGGCCGGCCGCCGAACCGGTGTGGCTTGGGGAGGACGCCCCGCGGGTCGACGGCTGGGAGGCACACCACCGGTTCCTGGAGCACCTGCAGCAGTACGCGGTGCGGGCCTGACCGGCCGGTTGAGAGACCGCGAAGGCGTGCGATCCGTGTCAATACATCAACGCATCGAATATGGCTTTGAGCTGTGCATATGCGCGACGCCAGACTCCTAACCGGCAGGACGCTGGATCCCTAGCCGGCAAGATGCGGCGCTGCTAACCAGCAGGATGCGCGTCTTTCGAGTTGGCGGAAAGTGGAACGTCTGGGAGCCGCATGGCCTCGCAGGCCACTGCCCAACGTTCATGCTGGCATCGGCAGTACGGTTCGAGGTAGGTGCGCCGGTCCGTGTGGCAGACGGACCCGTCCTCGCAGACAGCTGTGCCCTCTGCCCACCTGGTTGAATCTGTACGGAGTTCCTTACGGAGTCCTGTACAAACTCCTGTAAGGAGTCAACGGTTGGTCACTGTCTCAGTTGCCCGGTTCGTCGTGAAAGCCTAGTTGGAGGGAGAGTGAAGGGCTGAAGGGAAACGGGTCCATATCGCCTGCCCTAGGCGGGGACAAGTGGTGCGGCACCCGGGTGGCGGCCCGGGTGCCGCGAGAAGGTCCTTCCTCGTACGGAAGAAGGGATGTAATGGACTCTACCTTACAACAGAAGAAGCTGTCGTATGACCGCCCTCGCTGGGTCGGGTGGAGTGGGGCCGCGCTGGCGGCAGTCATCTTCTTGATGGCGGTCGTACGCTGGCCGCCCGCGGCGCTCGTCTTGATCGACGCACCGTACGTTGCCCAGGTCGTCTACTGGTCGTGCGTGGTCTGGCTGGGCGGTCGAAGGTAGAACGTCTGCTCCTGCCTCAGCGCGTCGTTCAGGCGCTTCAAGGTGAAGCATGGACTTCTCACGAGATGAATGGTAAACATGGAAGCATGATGGAGATGCCTCCATCCTCGACACTCCAGGCACTGTGGGCCAAGACGGTGCGCGACCGGACGGTTGCGCCGGACGCGTTGACGTGGCACCCGTTGGTGGCCCACATGTGGGACAGTGCCGCCACCGCTGCTTGGTTGTGGGACCACTGGTTGCCACAGAACGTCAAGGACCAACTGCTGGGCGGGGACCGCTTCGGACGTCCCCTGCTTCGGTGGCTATCGGCTCTGCACGACGTCGGCAAGGCTTCTGTCGTCTTCCAGACAAAGGCTCCCAAGCTTATGCCCATCGTGGAGGGTGCTGGGCTGCGCTGTGGACCCGTACCGAAGGATGCGGGCGAAGCACCACACGGCCTCGTGTCGGGGATCACGTTGGTGGACTTTCTCCACGCCCGCGGCTGGTCCGAACCGGAGGCGGAGTGGTTGGGTCTCGTCATCGGCGGCCACCACGGTGAGTTTCCGATGGTCGATTGGCTCAGCCGGGAGCAGCGCCCGAAGGAAGGCCTGCTTGGCGGCCCAGCGTGGGCGTCGGCACGGCAACAGCTCATTGACGAGTTCACCGCACGACTCGGTGTCGACCTCGATGCGTACCGCGGTGTGATGCTCCCCATGCCCGCGCAGCTGGTGCTCGCCGGAGCGGTGATCCTCGCCGACTGGCTCGCCAGCACCGAGGAGTTGTTCCCGTACGTGGGGGACAAGCTCGACGACGATTACCCCGACCGGCTCGACCGGCAGGCGGCGCGCGCCGCCGAGATTCTCGGGCTGCGCGGTGCGTGGCGGCCCGACCCGTTGCTCGCTGATGGTCGCCCGGACCCGGAGGAGTTTTGCGGCCGACGGTTCAACTGCACACCCCGCCCGGTCCAGCGTCGCGCGGTAGAGATCGCAGCCACCGTCGACCGGCCCGGTTGCTTGCTCATCGAGGCACCGACGGGTGAGGGCAAGACGGAGGCAGCGCTGCTCGGCGCGGAGGTCCTCGCCGCGCGGTTCGGCCAGCAGGGGATCTTCATCGGTCTGCCCACCCAGGCCACCGCGAACCAGATGTTCGACCGCGTGACCGAGTGGCTGTCCGCCAGTGGTCAGCTCGTCACTGTCGCGCTTGCCCATGGCAAGGCGAACCGGAAGAAGGAGTATCAGGAACTCATCCACGTCCGAGGCGTCGACGTCGATGCCGAAGCAGGGCCTTCGGACGGGTCGGTGGTCGCCTCCGAGTGGTTTACCCGCAAGAAGGCGTTGCTCGCACCCGTGGTGGTTGCCACCGTCGACCAGCTACTGCTTGCCGGGGTAGCCGCCCGCCACGTGGCCCTGCGTCACCTCGGGCTCGCCGGCAAGGTGGTGGTCGTCGACGAGGTCCATGCATACGACGCCTACATGTCGACCCTGCTGTGTCGCGTCCTCGCGTGGCTCGGTGCGATGCGCGTACCGGTCGTGCTGCTGTCGGCGACCTTGCCGAGCCGTCAACGTCAGGAGCTGCTCTCCGCGTACGCCGGCAGGGACGTCGTCGACCCCGAGCTCGGCTACCCGCGGCTGGTGTGGGTCGACGCCCCCGACAAGGCCGCGCCGACCGCACCGAAAAGACGGTCGTTCCTGTCCGGTGAGCGACGCCCACGACCGGTGCCGGTTTCCTGCCGTACCACCATCGAGCGCGCGAGCAGCGCTCGGACCGCCAGGGTCTCGATGGTGGCCGAGCCGGAGAACGCGGGCGTGGAGCCGGTGGCCGAGCTCGTCGCCGAACTGGTTCACGACGGTGGCTGCGTGCTCGTCCTGCGGAACACGGTTGGTCGAGCTCAACGCACCTATGTGGCGCTGCGTGACCGGCTCCCTGATGGCGAGGTCACTCTCTTCCACGCCCGATTCACCGTCGCCGATCGCCGTAGGATCGAGCAGCGGCTCGTCGCTGATTTCGGCAAGGAGGGTGTGCGGCCGTTCCCGCGGCCACGGGTGGTGGTAGCCACCCAGGTGGTCGAGCAGTCCCTCGACGTCGACTTCGACGCACTGGTGACCGACCTCGCACCTATAGACCTGCTGATCCAGCGGCTCGGACGGACCCACCGGCACCCCCGGGCACCGGAGCACCGTCCGCCACGGCTTCGCACACCGGCGATGTATGTCGTCGGCCACGAGCCGGACGCCGCCGGGCCGCCTAAGCTTCCCGACGGTTCCGCGCTGGTCTACGAGCCGTACCTCGTCTGGCGGGCGGCAGCAGTGCTCGCCGAACGTCCCGAGATCGTCATTCCGGACGACGTCCCTGGTCTCGTCGAGGCCGGGTACGGAGACGAGCCGATCGGTCCCTCCCACTGGGCTGCGGCGTTGCACGCGGCACGGGTCGAGCTGGAGAGGAAGCTGGAGAGGCTGCAGGCCGAGGCCGAGCAGATCGCGCTGGGCGACCCCCTTCGCATGGCGCATATCACTCGGCTGTCCCAGTTGACCGAGAGGTCAGTCGGCAACGCGCTCGAGGAGGGGGATGCCCGGGTGCGGGCGCACGTCCGGTGTGGACCGCCGACCATCGAGGTGCTCTTGCTGCGGGACGCGGGCAACGGTGTCGCGACGCCGGTGTCGGGCGACGGCGCCGTCCCTCTGGACCGAGTGCCGCCGCGGGACACGTTCGATCTGCTGCTCGACCAGGCCGTGAGACTGCCCGCCCAGGTCACCGACACGGTCGCCGAGGCGGCGTTCGTGCCGGGGGCCTGGGAGCAGACCGGATGGCTCGCGCGAACCCCGGTGCTCCTGCTGCCGTCCGACGGCAGCCCGCTCACGCTGGGCAGGCACCAGCTCCGCTACTCGACCGACCTCGGACTGGAGGTGACCCGTGTCCACTGACTCCCACGGGCAGTACTCGTTCAACCTGATCGACGAGCCGTGGTTGCCGTGCCTGACGGTCGACGGCCGACAGGAGATCCTGTCGTTGCGGACGGTTCTGCACCGCGCACACGAGTTGCGTGACCTGGTCGTCGATGCGCCCACCCAGTACCCACCTCTGCTGCGGCTGTTGCTCGCAGTGGTGCACCGAGCGTTCGACGGTCCGGTTGACGACGACGAGTGGCGGGAACTGTGGCAGCACGGATCGATCCCGCCTGAGCCGGTCGACGACTACCTCGACCAGCACCGCGACAAGTTCGACCTCTTTCACCCGCGTACGCCGTTCATGCAGGTGGCCAACCTGGCAGCGGCCAGCGGCGAGGCGCAGACGGTGGCGTTGCTCATCCCGCACGTCGCGTCGGGCAACAACGTGCCGTTGTTTTCGGGGTTCCGCGACGACCGTCCGCCCTCGCTCACCCCGGCCGAGGCGGCCCGAT
>CAZSNW010000086.1:9430-10815 GCA_964608245.1 uncultured Micromonosporaceae bacterium | reverse complement strand
CTGACCACCGTGGGGCACGCGGTGGCGGTCAACCCCGACGGGGCGCTGCGCCGAAAGGCGCAGCAGCGTGGCTGGCAGATTCGTGACTTCCGCGCCTCGCGACGGGTCGCCCGGGTGCTGGTGCCGGCGGCACTGGCGGCCGGTGCGACCGCCGGCGCGGTCGCCGCCACGCTGGCGCTGCGGCGCCGGTACGCCGCGGTGGCACCGCCCGCGCCGCGCGTCGACCGGTGGCCGCGGCCGTCACCGGACCGGGCCCGGCGGCGCCTCAGCCGGCGAAGGGATCGGGCCGGCGGGCGAGCAGCCGGTGCAGCGTCTGCTGGATGGTGTCGCGTACCTGGTCGGTGAGGGTGAGCACGAGCACCGGGTCGTCGGCCTGGCCGACCCACTCGTCGGTCGCCACCGGCTCGCCGATCTCGATCAGCCAGGTGCTCGGCAGCGGCACCAGTCCCAGCGGACCGAGCCACGGGAACGTCGGGGTGACCGGGACGTAGGGCACCCCGAGCAGCCGGCCGAGCAGCGGGATCTCGCCGATCTTGGGGTACGCCTCCTCGGCGCCGACGATCGACACCGGCACGATCGGCGCCCCGGTGCGCAGCGCGGCCCGCACGAACCCGCCGCGGCCGAACCGCTGCAGCCGGTACCGGTCGCGGTAGTGCTTGGCCACCCCCTTGATCCCCTCGGGGAACACCCCGACCAGCTCGCCGGCGCGCAGCAGCCGCTCGGCGTCCGGGTGGCAGGCCAGGGTGCCGCCGATCCGGCGGGCCACCGACGACAGCACCGGCATCCGGAACACGAAGTCGGCGCCGAGCAGCCGCAGGTGGCGCCCGGTGGCGTCGTGCAGGCCGACCGCGAGCATGAGCGCGTCCAGCGCCACCGCCCCGGAGTGGTTGGCGACCACCAGCGCGGGCCCGTCGGGCAGCCGGTCGGCGCCGGCGAGCTCCACGCGGAACCAGTGCCGGTAGAGCAGCCGGAGCACCGGCAGGGCGACGGTGGTCGTCCACTCCGGGTCGAACCCGAACTCGTCGACCGGGTAGTCGCCGGTCACCCGCCGCCGCAGGAAGTCCAGGCCGGCGGAGAGCGCCCGCTCCCAGGCGTCGACCGGCGCCGCACCGGCGTCGGTGCGGCCGCCCGGGTCACGATCGGCCATCACGCGGCCGCCTCCCCGTCCAGCCGGCGCCGCAGCCGGCGGACGGCGTCCCGCAGCAGCTGCTCGGCCTCCGCCCAGCGCGCAGGGTGCAGCGGCGCGTCGTCGCGGTGGCGGCGGGCGAACTCCTCGAACGCCTCGGGGGTGGGGCGCAACCTCACCCCGAACTCCTCGACCAGCCGGGTGGAGTCGACGACCCGGCCGTGGACGAACAGGTCCAGCTGGTCGCGTCCGAGGTCAG
>CAZSNW010000086.1:7882-9420 GCA_964608245.1 uncultured Micromonosporaceae bacterium | reverse complement strand
CGGTCCGCCAGCCCGGCCAGCGCGACGGCCGCGGCGAGCGCCGGTCGGGGCACCGGCACCGGGATCCGCCCGAGCCGGCCCACCGCCTGCCGGAGGGTGATCACCCCGGGCCCGGCCACGTTGAAGGTGCCCGGGTGGTCCTCCACCACCGCCCGGTGCACGACCTCCAGCACGTCGTCGACGTGTGCGAACTGCAGGCGGGGCGTACGGCCGAGCACGGTGGGCACGACCGGTCCCGACAGCAGCCGGGTGAGGCTGGTGTCGGCGTCCGGCCCGATCAGCGGGGCGAGCCGCAGCACGGTGGTGACCACCTCGGGGCGGTGCCGACGGAACGTGCGGACGTAGCCCTCCACGTCGAGGACGTCCCGGGCGAACCCGCCCCGGGGCACCTCCTCCGGCTCGGTGTCCTCGGTGAAGACCGCCGGATCGCGGAACGAGGCGCCGTAGGCGGCGGTGGAGGAGCGGACCACCAGCTTGCGCAGCGTCGGCGCCTGCTGGCAGGCGGCGAGCAGCTGCATGGTGCCCATGACGTTGTGCTCGCTCATCCCGGCCCGTCCGCCGACCTCCGGGCCGGGCGTGGTGATCAGGTCGAGGTGGACCACCACCTGCGCGCCGACGTCGGCGAGCACGGCGGACAACCGGACGGGGTCGGCCTGCACGAGGTCCACGCCGCCCAGCCGGGCGGCCTGCCGCGGCGACGGCGGCTGCGGAACCAGACCGACGACACGCGCGACCCGTGGGTCGTCGACCAGCCGCGCGGCGACGCGCGCGCCGAGGTACCGGCTGACGCCGGTGACGAACACCACCCCGGTGGACCCGTCGGCGCTCACGTCACCCTCCCGGTGGGTGCCGAACCCCCGACCGGTCGGTTACTTGCCGAGGCGGCGGCGCTGGATGCGGGTCTTGCGCAGCAGCTTGCGGTGCTTCTTCTTCGCCATCCGCTTGCGGCGCTTCTTGACCACGGAGCCCATCGACAGCAAACCCTTCCAGACTGGCCGGTCCGGCCGACCACGGCACGTACGCACGACGGCCCGCGCGGCCGGGTGACAGCGTACCCTGCCGTGGCGAGTGTCCGGAAAGCAGGTCCCCGTCCTCCGCGGTCGGATGGTCTCCGGTGCGGTCCCCGGGCGCGGACGACCGGGCCGACGGCCGGCCGGGGCGGTGGTTCCTCGCCGTCGCCGCCGGCTACCTCGTGGCGTTCGCGCTGCTCGCCGTGGCGGTCCACGGCGGGATCGCGATCGGCGTCGCCTACGGCGTCTGGGCCGCCGCCGGCGTCGCCCTGGTCGCCGTCGCCTCCCGCGTGCTGTTCGGCGAGCCGCTGACCAGGGTCATGGTCCTCGGGATCGTCCTGATCGTCGTCGGGGTGGTCGCCGTCGAGGTCGGCGCCCACCACTGACACGGCGTGAGAGGTGCCGGTCCCGTGACCGACGCGGCGCGGAGACTGTCGGCCGTACACAGGCCGGCGGCCGGACGGTGGGGACGGCCGCCGTGGGGCGGGCGGGCCCCCCCGGGGGGTGTACGCGTGGACCCGCACCACT
>CAZSNW010000086.1:0-7872 GCA_964608245.1 uncultured Micromonosporaceae bacterium | reverse complement strand
GCCGGACGGTACGTCCGGCCGCCGTGGTCGGTCCGGTCCGCCGGGTCAGGTGACCGGGTCAGCCCGGACCGCTGAGAACGAGCGCGGTGACAGCGTCACGCGCACTGGATGATGAGCCCGTTGCAGATCGAGCCGGTGCAGGTGGCGCACCCGGTCACCGTCTTGCTCTGGATGGCCGGGCCGCCGGTCGCGGTGATCTCGTACTGGACGTGCTTGCCGCCCAGGAACAGCGGGCCGGCCGGGTTGTCGACGTCGTCCAGCGCCACCGTGTCGTCCAGCCACCAGGCGACGAGCTCTTCGGCGCGCTCTGGGGCCAGTGTCGGCATGGTCGTCTCCTTCCCGGCCAGAGGGCACTTCACTCCGGTGATGCCGCTGTAACTATATATTCATAATAATCAATTTGTCGCAGAATGCACCCGGGTGTGAGCGGACCCACGGCGACGGAGAGGCCTACCGGGAACCCGCCGGACCCGGGTCGGGCAACAGCAGCGACGGCAGCCGGCAGTCCGGGTGCAGGCGCAGCAGCGTGTAGACGATCCCGCCGGAGCCGGCCATCAGGCCGGGCCGGAACACCGCGGTGGTGGCGGCGCACCGCGGCCCGAACTCCTCCAGGCTGCTGACGAGTCGCGCCGACACATCCTCGAGGGTCACCCCGGGCGGCGCCACCCCGGCCGCGGCCGCCGCGCGTACCGTCTCGACGCTGCCCAGGTCGCCGTGGCAGAGGGTGTGGGTCTCCCCCAGCCCGGAGGTCACGGTGGCGGCCGCCGCCCGCCGCAGCACGTTCCGCCAGCGGTCGCCGTCCGGCCCGGCGGCGCGCTCCTCCGCCACCGCCGCCATGCCGTCGCAGCCGTAGCACCAGTTCGACGCCGTACCGGCCGGCTTGCGCGGGTCCCGCCAGCCCCCGGCCGCCTCGTCCCACAACCACTCCTGGTAGCGGAAGGCCGCCTCGGCCAGGTCGGCGAAGCGCTGCTCGCCGGTGGCGTCGGCCAGCCGGCCGAGCGCCCAGCCGATGCCGAGCGAACCGTGGGCGAACCCGCCGAGCCCGTCCGGTGACCGGAACCCGGACCAGCGCGCCCCGCGGTCGTCCGTGATCGCGGCGGCGGCGAGCCGCTCGCCGATCGAGGCCGCCTCGCGACGCCACCGGTCGTCCCCGCTCGCCTCGGCCAGCCGCAGCAGGGGGACGATCGCACCGGCCCTGCCGACGAGGACGTCCGGCTCGTCGTCCTCGGCCACCGCGGCCGGCACCTGCGCGGCCAGCTCACTGCTGCGCGCTACCGCCTCCTCGCGGTCGACCGCGCCGAGCCGGGCCAGGGCCAGCCAGCCCCAGATGCGCGACCCGAGGCCGACGTAGCCGCCGGGCATCTCCGGCCGCGCGTCCGGGTGGTCGCGCCGCTCGGCGGCGACCCGGTCCTCCATGGTCCGCAGGGTGGCCAGCGCCCGGGTGAGCATGTCGTCGACCTCCGGCACGGGGTCGGCGCGCCCGGCCGCGACCTCACCGGCGTACGCGGCGAGCAGCAGCGCGATCCCGGGCAGGCCGGAGTACATCTCCAGGCCGACCGGCTGGACCGCCATCCCGGTGGGGCCGAGCACCGGGGCGATCCAGGTGATCGTGCCGTCCGACCCGGTGACCGCCCGCTCCGCCAGCGTGGCCACGAGTCCGGCGGCGGCGCGGCGGCGCCGTCGCTCCAGGTCGGTCGTGTCGACCTTGGTGGGTTCGAGCGAGGTGGTGGCGGCGTACCCGCCCTCCTCCCGGTAGGCGCTGACCACCGCGCACTCGAGCACCTCCCGGTCGACCACCTCGTTGCGCTGCCGCCAGCGCTGCAGGGCCGCGCCGACCAGATCGCCGACCGAGCCGGCCGGGACGCCGCCGGGGCCGGTGATCTCCCCGGTGCCGGCGACCGTGGTGAACACCGGCACGTCGGCCACCAGCAGGTCGGCGATCTCGGCCTCCACCACCGCCGGGTCGTCGGTCGCGCTGGGTGAGTGCTCAGCCTGGGCGGTGAGCAGCCGCGCCACCCGGGCGCGGGCCACCTCCTCCCGGTGCAACGCGGCCGGGTGCCACAGCATCGTCTCCAGTTCGCTGTAGACGATGGTGTCGCGCCGCAGGATGCGTACCTCGCAGGTCCGGAACGGTGCGAGCAGCGGTTCCAGCCGGCCGCGACGGTCCAGCTCCGCCAGGCCGGCGGTGAGGGACTCGTACCCCTCCACCACGTGGTGCCACATCTCGTGCAGCCGCGGTCCGGGGGTGGGCTGGTGCTCATGCGACGCCGGGATCGGCACGGTCTCGAACCCGAGCCGGGCCTGGTCGGTGCCCGGGTCGAGGATCACCGGCCGGGTCTGCTCCGGCTGCTCGCCGGCCAGCCCACCGGCGGCCGAGACGTCCACCCCGCGCAGTCCGAGCCTTCCGCCGCGCCCGGGCAGCAACCCGGTACGCAGCAGGGACTCGTCGAGCACGCCGACCGCCCGGTCGTGGGCCTCACCGAACCCGGAGGCGGGCAGTGGCCAGTACGGGGTGAACAGCGTCTCGCAGTCGATGACGACCGGCACCGGCCCGGCGGCGATGAGGTTCTCCCGGTGCAGGTCGCCGGTGCCGAGCAGCCGGGTGACCGCCAACCAGTGCCCCAGGTTGCGGTAGTAGCAGCGCAGCTCCTCGTCGTCGGCGCACCACCGGTGGGCCACGTGGGCGGTCCAGCCGTAGTCGCCGCGGTCGACGAAGTCGGGGATGCGGATCCGGGTGCCGGGCGGGTCGTCGGGGACCACCTCGGCGAGGAACCGGGCCAGCACCGCGTCGACCGCCAGGGGCCGCGGCTTGTAGTACGCCCGGCCGCCGGTCAGGGTCAGGGCGCACACCGTCTGTCCGCCGCGGTGGGAGTCACCGGCGCCGAAGCTCACCTCCGTGAGCTCCGCCTCACCGCCGGCCAGCGAAGCCACGTGGTCACGGTCGGCGGCGAACCGGCGCGCCATGGTGAGCGCGGCGGTGCAGGAGTTGTCGACCAGGGTGCGTACCCGGTCGAGCAGGGTGGGGTAGCGCTCGCTCATCGACGGCCAGAAGTCGGGCCGGCTGATCTGCTCCCGCCACTGGTCCCACCGTCCGGCCGGGTCCGTGGCAGTGAGGCGACCGGTGACCCGGGCGATGTGCAGGTCGAGCAGCAGCACCCGGATCACCCTGTTCATGACCTTCTCGGTCAGGCTCGCGATCAGACCACTGCGGATGGCCTGACGCTCGCCCTCTCCGAGGTCGGGGATGCCGGCGAGACCGGTTGTCAGGTTCCCGACGCCCGGCTCCACCAGGTACCGGCACGCCGCGCTGAGGTCATGGGCCGCCTCACTGCTCACTCTCGAACTCCTATCTCTGCTTGTCCTGGGCCCTCAGCAGATCAGAAGCACTGGATACGGCGACCGTTGCAGATCGAGCCGGTGCACATGCCGCAGCCGGTGACGGTCGAGCTCCCGATGGGGCCGGTGCCGGTGGCGGTGATGTCGTACTCGACGTGCTTGCCGCCCAGGTAGAGCGTGCCGGCCGGGTTCTCCGGGTCGTCCAGGGCCACGGTGTCGTCCAGCCAGCGGGCGATGAGTTCCTCGGTGCGGTCCAGGGTCAGAGCAGCCATTGTCATCCTCCTATCTCTAGATCAATGGCTGTCTGTCATTCTCAGTGAACAGTCCTCTCTGGATACATCGTCCATTCGGAGGATGTACGGTACGCCGGTCCCTTCACCGGTACGCGCGGGCGTCGTACGGGCGTACCACGGCACGGCCGTGTCCGACGACGTGTGAGGGCCTCCCGCGGCGACGCGGGGCGGCGTCCCACCGCGTTTGACCTGCGCCACGGCGGGCACAAGGACAGCTCCACCGGTGACCTTCGGCCCTACACCCGGGTACCGGGCGGTGTGAGCCTGGGTGGTGACAGCCCCGGCCGAACCGGACCGGTGGGACTCGAGGAGGTGGGGGACCATGGCCCGTCCGGGCGCCACGACCGAACCGCAGGTGGAGGTCACCCTGCGCGGCGACATCCCGCCCTGGGTCGGCGACATGGCGCGGGAGAAGATCGCCGCCCTCGCCCGGTACACCCGGGAGCCGACCCGGGCCCGGGTACGCCTCACCAAGCTCGCCGACCCGGCGGTGGAACGCCCGGTGATCGCCCAGGGCAACCTCTACCTGCGCGGACGCCTTGCCCGTGCCCAGGTCACCGCGCAGACCCCGACCGAGGCCGTCGACCTGCTGCAGGAGAGGCTGCGCCGCCGGATGGCGCGGCTGGAGCAGCACTGGGAGGCCCGTCGCGGCGCCCAACCGACCGGCGAGCCCGGCGAGTGGCGGCACGGCCAGTTGCCCACCGAGCGGCCGCCCTACTTCCCCCGGCCGCCGGAGGAGCGGCAGATCGTGGTGCACAAGACCTACGGTCCGACGGTCTCCCTGCCGGACGAGGCCGCGGTCGACATGGAGCTGCTCGACTACGACTTCTACCTGTTCACCGACGCGATCAGCGGCGAGGACGCGGTGATCTACCGGGCCCCGCCGCACGGCTACCGGCTGGCCGCGCTCACCTCGCCGCCGGACCACTGGCCGCCGGAGGACCTGCCGATCACGGTCAGCGAACTGCCGGCACCGACGCTGACCCGGGAGGAGGCGGTGGCGCGGCTCAACCTGACCGGACTGCCGTTCGTGTTCTACGCCGACGCGCAGACCGGGCGGGGGCACGTCCTGTACCGGCGCTACGACGGCCACTACGGGCTGATCGTCCCGGCCGACCAGTGAGCCGACGGTGCCGACGGTGGGCCGCCGGTCGGGTGGCCGCAGTCGACCACAGGGACGTCGACGTCAGGGAGGACCCGTGGAGCGTCCGGTCGTGGCCGGGGTGGACGGCTCACCTCAGAGCCTCGCCGCGGCCGGGTACGCGGCCCACATCGCGCGCGCCCGCGGCGTACCCCTGAAGCTCGTGCACGGCTACCTGCACCCGTTCGGATACGGCGCGGCGCCGCTGGACCCCTACTGGAACGTGCCGCCGCCCCCGCCCGCCGACGGCGAGGTGATGCTCGGCCGGCTGGCCAACCGGTTGCGCAGCGAGTACCCGGGCCTGGAGGTCACCTACGACCAGCCGGCCGGCGGTGCGGCGGCCGCGCTGCTGCGGGAGTCGGAGACCGCCGCCCTGCTGGTGGTGGGCAGTCGCGGACACGGCGGGTTCACCGGCCTGCTGCTCGGCTCGGTGAGCAGTCACGTCGCGGCCCACGCCCGCTGCCCGGTGCTGGTGGTGCGCCCGCCCGCCACCGACGCCCTGCCCACCGCGGACGCGCCGGTGGTGGTGGGCGTGGACGGTTCGGTGGGCAGCCTGCGAGCGGTCGGGTACGCGGCGGCCGAGGCCGCCCGGGAGGGCCGGCCGTTGCTGCTGCTCACCGCCGAAGCGCGGGAGGACGCCGGCGACCTCGGCGCCGGTACGCCCACCGGTGCGCCGGACGATGCCGATCCGGCCGACGCGGACGCCGACGGCACCGACCGGGCGCTGGCGGAGGTCCGCCGCCGGTGGCCGGACGTCGCCGTCACCCTCCGACGGGTGGCCGAGCGGCCGGCCCCGGCCCTGGTGGCCGCGAGCCGCGACGCGGCCCTGGTGGTGGTCGGCTCCCGCGGACGCGGCGGGTTCACCGGGCTGCTGCTCGGCTCGGTCAGCCAGGCGGTGCTCCACCACGCGTCCTGCCCGGTGCTGGTGGTCCCGCCGGACGCGGTCCCCGCCTCCACCCGGCCCGCCCCGGCATGAACCGACCGACCCCGGCATGAGCGGACCGACCCCGGCACGGACCGACCGCGGCATGAATTCGACGCTCCCGGCATGGGCCCGACGACCTCGGGCACGAACGCCCGACGCGGCCGCCCGCGAGGCGGCCGGCGCGGACGCGCGCCCGGGCGCGGACGCGCCTCTATACCCATTTCCGCGGGAACCGGACCGGTCCAAGGGTCCCGACCGGACGTGACGTTCGACCTGACTGTGGAAGCGGCCGGCGGGACACGATGGGACAGTGACGCGGACCATCTCCCCGCCCCAGGCGGCGCCGCCGCAGCCGGCGCCGGTGGACGCGCTGGCCAGTGACGGCACGATCGTCACCATCCGACCGGCCACCGCGCGGGACGCGGGCCCGCTCGCGGAGCTGTTCGGACGCGGGTCCGCCGCCAGCCTGCGACTGCGGTTCTTCGCCAGTCCACGGGCCGCGCTGCTCGCCTCCGAGGTGCAGCGGCTGACCCGGCCCCCCTCCACCGAGCACGCCACCCTGGTGGCCGAACAGGCCGGCGAGGTCGTCGGGGTGGCCTCCTACGAGCGGCGCGGGCCGGAGGACCCGGCCGCCGAGTTCGCGCTCTACGTCGACGACGCCCACCAGGGCCGGGGCATCGGCACGCTGCTGCTGGAACACCTGGCCGCGCAGGCCCGCGCCAACGACATCCGGCACCTGTACGGGCAGGTGCTCGCCGCCAACGTCCGCATGCTGCGGGTCGCCGCGGACATGGCCGCCACCACCACCCCCGCCCGCAACGGCGACGGGGTGGTGGAGGTGACCCTGTCGACCACCGCCGACGAGCGCGCCCTCGCCTCGATCGACGAACGCGACCAGTCGGCGCGTCGGGCGTCGCTGCGCCCGCTGCTCGCCCCGCGCTCGGTCGCGGTGGTCGGCGCCGGTCGACGCCCCGGCGGGGTGGGTCACGAGGTGCTGCAGGGGCTGGTCGGCTACGGCTTCACCGGCCCGGTCTACCCGGTCAACCCGCACGCCGAGGCGATCGCGGGTGTACCCGCGTACCGGTCGCTCAGCGACCTGCCCGGCCCGGTGGACCTGGTCGTGGTGGCGGTCCCCGCCGACCAGGTCGTCCAGGTGGTCGCCGAGGCGGCCACCATCGGCGCCCGGGCCGCGGTGGTGCTCTCCTCCGGGTTCGCCGAGGCCGGGCCGGAGGGCGAGCGGCGGCAGGCCGAGCTGCTACGGACCGCCCGGGCCGGCGGCATCCGTCTGGTCGGCCCCAACTGCCTGGGCGTGATCAACACCGATCCGAAGGTGCGGCTGGACGCGAGCTTCGCGCCCCACCCGCCGCGACCCGGCGGCCTCGCGGTCGCCTCCCAGTCCGGCGCGGTCGGCATCGCCGTGATCGACCACGCCTCCCGCAGCGGCTGCGGCATCTCCAGCTTCGTGTCGCTGGGCAACAAGGCCGACGTCAGCGGCAACGACCTGATCTCGTACTGGTTCGGCGACCCGGCCACCCGGGCCGTCGCGCTCTACCTGGAGTCGTTCGGCAACCCGCGTTGGTTCGCCCGGGTGGCGCGGGCGCTGGCCCGCCGCAAGCCGCTGCTCGCGGTCTTCAGCGGACGCAGCGTGGCCGGGCAGCGCGCCGGCGCCTCGCACACCGCGGCGGCGGCCGCCCCGGGGGTGGCGGTCGACACCCTGTTCGACCAGGCCGGCGTGATCCGGGTGGACCACCTCGGCGAACTGGTGGACGCCGCCCGGATGCTCACCGACCAACCGCTGCCGGCCGGTGACCGGCTGGCCGTGGTCGGCAACGCCGGCGGGGTCAACGTCATGGTCGCCGACGCGGCCGAGGCCCACGGCCTACGGCTGCCGGAGCACGTGGCCGGGCTGGACAACCCGCTGGACCTGGGCGCCGGCGCCACCCCGGAGGCGCTGGCCGAGGCGTTGTCGGCGATGGCCGCCGACGGCGGGGCCGACCTGCTGTTCGCGGTGGTCACCGCGACCCGCGCCAACGAGCCACCGGCGCTGCTGGAGGCCGTCGCGTCGGTCGCCGACGCGTACCCGGACACGCCGATGGCGGTGATCACCCTCGGCCTGTGCACGCGGGCCACGGCCGTCGACGGCGAGCAGGCGCTGGGGGACCGCGGGGTGCCGGTGT
>CAZSNW010000085.1:0-10855 GCA_964608245.1 uncultured Micromonosporaceae bacterium | reverse complement strand
GCGGCTGGCGGCCGGCACCGCGCACGTGCCTGGTCGGGACTACCTGGGTGCCGACGAGCTGATCGCCGACCTGGAGCTGATCCGCGACTCGCTGGCCCGCCACGGCGGGGCGCTCGTGGCCGAGGGGACGCTGGCCACGGTGATCCGCAGCGTGGCCGCGCTCGGGCTGCACCTGGGCACGCTGGACGTACGCGAGCACGCCGACGCCCACCACGCCGCGTTGGCCGAGTTGTACGCGCACACCGGTGAGGTGGACGACTACGCGGGGCTCGCGCGCGAGCAGCGCACCGCGCTGCTCGCGCGCGAGCTCGCCGGCCGCCGTCCGCTTTCCTCCCCCCAGGTGCCGCTGTCGGAGTCGGCCCGACGGACCTGCGAGGTGTTCACGACCGTCCGGGACGCCCAGGACCGGTTCGGCGAGCGGGTGGTCGAGTCGTACATCGTGTCGATGACCCGCGGGGTCGACGACGTGCTCGCCGCCGTGGTGCTGGCCCGGGAGGCGGGGCTGGTCGACCCGCACGCCGGCCGGGCGCGGATCGGGTTCGTCCCGCTGCTGGAGTCGATCGCCGAACTGGAGAACGCCGGCCGCCTGCTCGACGAGCTGCTCAGCGTGCCCGTGTACCGGGCGGTGGTACGCGCGCGCGGCGACGAGCAGGAGGTGATGCTCGGCTACTCGGACTCCAACAAGGAGGCGGGCATCGCCACCTCCCAGTGGGCGATCCACCGCGCCCAGCGGTCGCTGCGGGACGTGGCGGCCCGGCACGGGGTGCGGCTGAGGCTGTTCCACGGCCGCGGCGGCACGGTGGGCCGCGGCGGCGGCCCCACCCACGAGGCGATCCTCGCCCAGCCCTACGGCACCCTGGACGGCGCGCTCAAGCTCACCGAGCAGGGTGAGGTGATCTCCGACAAGTACCTGCTGCCGACGCTGGCGCGGGAGAACCTGGAGCTGACCGTGGCCGCGGTGCTGCGCGCCTCGGTGCTGCACACCGCGCCGCGGCAGCCGGCCGACGAGCTCGCCGACTGGAACCGGCTGATGTCCCTGGTCTCCGACACCGCCCACGCCGCGTACCGCGAACTGGTCGACGACCCGCTGCTGCCGGACTACTTCTGGGCGGTGACGCCGACCGAGCTGCTCGGTGCGCTCAACATCGGGTCACGTCCGGCGCGCCGGCCGTCGGCGGAGGCGGGGCTCGCGGGCCTGCGCGCCATCCCGTGGGTGTTCGGCTGGACGCAGAGCCGCCAGATCGTGCCCGGCTGGTACGGCGTGGGCAGCGGCCTGGCCGCCGCGCGTCAGGCGGGCGCCGGACCGGTGCTTGCGGAGATGTACGCGCGGTGGCACTTCTTCGGCACGTTCATCTCCAATGTGGAGATGATGCTGACCAAGACCGACCTCGACATCGCCCGTCGGTACGTGGCCGGACTCGTGCCCGGACACCTGCGTCCGCTGTTCGACCGGATCGAGGCGGAGTACCACCGGACGGTCCGCGAGGTGCTGGCGGTCACCGGCGAGGATCGGCTGCTGGCCCGCCAGCCGGTGCTCGCCCGTACGCTCGCGGTGCGCGACCGCTACCTGGAGCCGTTGCACCACCTGCAGGTGGCGTTGCTGCGCCGGTACCGGGACGCGGTGGCCGACGGCCGCGCCCCCGACCCGGCCCTGCAACGCGCCCTGCTCACCACGGTCAACGGCATCGCCGCGGGGATGCGCAACACCGGGTAGCCGACACCGCGGACCTTCTTCGGGCCGGCGATGGACGTGACCGCCGCTACGTCACCTCGCCGGCGAGTCGGAACGAGCGGAGCCGCTCGATCGCCAGCACGGTTGCGCCCACCGTGAGCACGCCGACCATCCACAGCGCGAGCGCCGGCGGGACCGCGCCGTCGAACAGGTCGGTGGCGGCGATCCGGTCGGCGACGGTCACCGCGTAGTGCCGGATCGACAGCGCCCGCGTCGCCGGTACGAACTGCGGGATCATCCCCTCCCAGACCAGGACGTAGACCAGTCCGACCAGCACCGCCCGTCTGATCACGACCGACAGGGCCAGGAAGACGGAGGTGTACACGAGGGCCCCGGCCGCCGTGCCGACGAGCAGCCCGAGCGCGAGCCGGCCGGAGCCGGCGACCAGCCCGGTCACCGCCATTCCGCCGCCTACCGCGGCGGTGGTCACCGTGACCGCGACCGCGAGCTTGGAGAGCACGATCACCCGGCGCGGCAGGGGCTTGGCGAGCAGGTGGACCACGGTGCCGTCGTCGATCTCGGAGCCGAGCACGCTGGCGCCGACGACGAGCGCGATCACCGGCAGCACGACCGTGAACCCGAGCCCGACCACGACCGGCTCACCCCAGTCGGTCGGGGTGGCGCCCAGTGCCTCGGAGAGCAGCGCCAGGCCGATGAGCAGCACCGGCAACGGGAGGAGGAGCAGGAACCGCCGCCGGCCGAACAGGCCACGGGTCGTGAGACGCACCACGGTCAGGTCGATCATGACGCCACCAGGTAGGAGAAGACGCTCTCGAGGGACTCGTCGGCCGGCAGCACCCGGGTCACCCGGATGCCCTCGGCCACCGCCAGCGCCGGCAGCAGCCGGGTGAAGGCGCCGTAGTCGCTGGTCCGCACCGTGAGGCCACCGGACCGGTCGAGGTCGACACCCTGCACCGCCTCGTGGCCGAGCAACGCCGCCGCCAGGCGCCGGTCGTCGCTGGAGGAGACGGTGAACACGTGCGGCCGGTGGGTCATCAGCCGCCGGATGGTGCGGTAGTCACCGGAGGCTGCGAGCCGACCGGCCACCAGCACCTGCACCGTGCCGGACAGCGCCGCCACCTCCTCCAGGACGTGGGAGCTGAACAGCACGGTGCGGCCGGCCTCGCCGAGGCTGTGGAGGATCTCCATCATGTGCAGCCGCTGCCGCGGGTCCATCCCGTTGAACGGCTCGTCGAGCAGGACGACCTCGGGGTCGTGCACGAGGGCCGCGGCGACCCGGATCCGCTGCCGCATCCCCTTGGAGTAGGTGGCGATCCGCCGGTGTTGCGCACCGGCCATGTCCACCAGGTCGATCGCCCGCCGGGCCGCCTGCTCCGGGTCGGGGAGCCGGTGCAGCTTCGCACTGGCGAGGACGAAGTCGTACCCGGACAGGTATTCCGGCGCCGCCTCCCGCTCGGTCACCAGCGCGAGCCGGCGGTAGATGGCGGGGCGCCGCCACACCAGTTCACCGTCCACTGTGACCGTGCCGCGGGAGGGCGGGAGGAACCCCGCCATCATGTGCAGCAGGGTGGTCTTGCCGGCGCCGTTGGGTCCGAGCAACCCGGTGACCCCCGGCCCCAGCGTCATGGTCACGTCGTTGACCGCGACCACGTTGCCGTACCAGCGGGACACGCCCGAAAGTTCCACGACCGCCACTTGGCTCACCGCCCCATCCGCCGGTACCGCAGCAGCAGCACCGCCAGGCAACCGGCGACCAGTCCGACCGTCGCCAACCCGTACACCGGACCCGTCCCGCCGATGTCCACGCCGGTGATCGCGCCGAACAGCCACTGCTCCACGCCCAGCACCAGCGTGAACGGGCTGAACACCCCCGATACCTGGGCCAGGGTGCCGCGGCCGACGCTCTCCAGCAGGCCCACCACCGGCAGGCTCGCGATGAAGACCCCCACCACGACGCCGGCGGCCACCGCCCGCCGGCCGATGAACGAGGAGACCGCCAGCGCCACCGCGCTGAACACGACGGCGACGAGCGCCGCGTACGCCAGGCCGCCGGCCAGCGGGCGGGCCTCCCGCCACACGGCGGCCAGCTCGCCGATGGTGAACACCGCGCCGACGTACATCACCAGCAGCGTCCCGGCCAGCATCAGCCACGTCGCGCTCACCAGCGCCAGGAACTTGGCCGCCGGGTAGTCGCCGCGTCGCAGCGGCCGGGCGAAGTACAGCGGCAGCACGGCGTTACGCAGGTCGCGGGAGACCAGCTCCGGGGCGACCACCGCGACGAACAGCAGGAGCAGGATGGCGACCTCGTCGACCAGCTCGCGGTAGCCGAGCAGCTGCATACCGGTCAGCACGTGGAGCACCACCAGGACGACCGCCGGGCCGGCCACCAGCGTCACCACCAGCCAGGGGAAGATCTTCGCCTTGGCGGGGCGGCCCAGGCCGTACGCGGTGCGGAGGCTGTGCACGTAGAGCGAGCGGAGCGCGTACCACCGCCCCAGCCTCGGCCCGTCGTAGCGGCGGTAGCCGATGTCGTGGATCACGCCCTCCGGTCGACTCATCGCACGCCTCCTGCGAACAGTTCGGCGACCCCGTGACGGAGCTGGTCGAGCCGGTGCAGCGGCAGGTCCAGGGCGGCCACCGTCCGCAGCACCCGGTCGTAGGTCTCCTCGCCGGCCAGCGGCACCAGCAGCGCCCGGCCGTCGCGGCGGGGTGCGAGGTCCGCCAACGCCTCGGCGAGCCGCTCGACCCCGTCGTCCACCTCCACCACGAGCACGTCCGCGGCGGCGGTCATGGCGGAGACCCGGTCGGCGCGCAGCAGCCGCCCGCCGTCGATCGCCACCAGCGTGTCGCAGATGCGTTCGACCTCGCCCAGCAGGTGCGAGCAGAGGATGATCGAGATGCCGAACTCGCGGCCGATCCGGGCGATCAGCTCCAGCATGGCCTCCCGACCGGCCGGATCGAGCCCGTTGGTGGGCTCGTCGAGCAGCAGCAGGTCCGGGTCGTGCACCAGCGCCTGAGCCAGCTTGACGCGCTGCTTCATCCCGGTCGAGTAACCGCCGATCTGCCGGTAGCGCTCTTCGTAGAGCCCCACGTGGCGCAACGCCTCGCTGGCCCGCTCCCGGGCGGCGGTCTTCGGCAGCCCGCTGATGCGCGCCATGTGGGTGACGAACTCGGCGGCGATCAGGTCGGGCGGCAGACAGTCGTGCTCGGGCATGTAGCCCACCCGGGCCCGGACCTGCTCACCCTGCCGGACCGGGTCGAGGCCGAGCACCCGGACCCGCCCGGAGGTCGGCGGCAGCAGGCCGAGCAGGATCCGCAGCAGGGTCGACTTGCCGGCGCCGTTGGCGCCCACCAGGCCGACGATGCCCGGTTCGACGGTGACGGTGAGCGCGTCGAGCGCGGTCACCCGCCCTCCGTACACCTTGGTCAGCGCCTCGGTCTCCACCAGACTCACGGCGACCACCGTACGAGAGTGCCGCACGCCCGGGGTATCGGTGGTGACCCTGGTCCGACCCTGAGAATCCCTCCGGGTCTCCCCTGAGGGCGACCGACGGACGGCGCCCGCTAGCCGGCTGTCCCGGCCGGCGCGTCGACCGCGAGCAGCCGGCGCACCCGCTCCTGGCCCACCGACAGCAGCAGGGTGGGCAGTCGCGGGCCGGTGTCCCGGCTCACCAGCAGCCGGTAGACCAGGGCGAAGAACTCCCGCTGCGCCCGCTTGAGCTCCGGGGTGGCCGGCGCGTCGATCGGCAGCCCGGCGCGCAGCTTCGGCACCCCGTACACCAGGGTGGTCAGGCCCTCCAGCGACCAGTGGTCGGCGAGCCCGTCGACCAGCAGCCGCAGCGCCTGCCGGTCGTCGTCGCCGAGCGAGGCGAGCAGCTCGGTGTCCGGCTCCTCGCGCACCCGGGTGCGCTGGTCGTCGGGCAGGTAGGTGGTCACCCAGGCGGCCGCCCGGTCCAACCGCGGGCGCACCTCCTCCAGGTCGGTGACCGGGTCGGCGGGGTCGAGCTGGCCGAGGATGCGCAGCATCTGGGTCGGGTCGCCGGTGGTGACGTCGACGATCGAGGCCAGGGTGCGGTACGGCAGCGGCCGCGGGGTGGCCGGCAGCCGACCGGCGGTGGCGGTGCTGGTGGCCCGCTCGTACGCGGCGCGGTCGGCCGGCAGCGCGGTGCCGGCGGCGACCCGCCGTCCCAGCGCGTCCCACTCGTCGTGGACCCGGGCGATCTCCTGGTCGAACGCGACTGTGATCGCCTGGTTGGGCCGGCGCCGGATGTACAGCCAGCGCAGCACCGGCGCCTCCATGATCTGCAGGGCGTCGGCCGGGGTCGGCACCGCGCCGCGGGAGCTGCTCATCTTGGCCATGCCGGAGCCGCCGACGAACGCGTACATCGGGCCCAGCGGCGCCTGCCCGCCGAAGACCGGGCCGACGATCTGCCGCCCCACGTCGTACGACGAGCCCGGCGTCGAATGGTCCACACCGGACGGCTCGAACACCACGCCCTCGTACGCCCACCGCATCGGCCAGTCGACCTTCCACACCAGCTTGCCGTGGTGGAACTCCGACAGCCGCACGGTCTCGGCGTGCCCGCAGGCGCAGGTGTAGGACAGCTGGGTGGTGTCGTCGTCGTACGCGGTGACGGTGGTCGAGTCGCGCAGACAGGCGGTGCAGTAGGGCCGGTACGGGTAGTAGCCGGCGGCCCCGGCGCCGTCCTCCTCGTCGGCGGCGCCGGATCCCTCGGCGGCGACCGCGGCGGCCGCCTGCTCCTCGGTCGACAGCGTCGCCCCCTGGGTGGCGGCCTCCCGTCGCTGCTCGACCCGCCCCTTGGTGCGGTACCGGTCGAGGATCGAGTCGATGAGCCGCCGCTCCCGCATGGCCTGCAGGATCGAGTCCCGGTACGCGCCGGAGGTGTACATCTGCGTCTGGCTGATCTGACGGACCTCGATCCCGAGCGCCTCCATCGCGGCGATCATCGGCGCCTTGAAGTGCTCCGCCCAGTTGGCGTGGTCGGACCCGGGCGGCGCCGGCACCGCGGACAGCGGCTTGCCCACGTGCTCGGCCCACGACGGGTCGATCCCGGCCGGCACCTTGCGGAACCGGTCGAAGTCGTCCCAGGACAGCAGGTGCTCCACGGCCACCCCGCGGCGCCGCAGCTCGTCGGCGACCAGGTGCGGGGTCATCACCTCCCGCAGGTTGCCCAGGTGGATCGGCCCGGAGGGGGAGAGCCCCGAGGCGCACACGATCGGCCCGTCGATCCCGCGGCGCTCCGCCTCGGCCAGCACCTGGTCGGCCATCTGGCTGACCCAGTCCGCGCGTTCGGTCACGTGCTCTCCCCTGTGACGCCCGACCCACCCGACGGCCACCGGTCCGGCGGCGGGCTGACCCTGCCCACCTCCCTGAGGTACGCGAGCACCGCGGCCACCCGGCGGTGCGTCTCCGGCTCCGGCGCCAGTCCCAACTTAGCGAAGATCGAGTTTATGTGCTTCTCGACCGCCGACTCCGAGAGCACCAGGTCCTTCATGATGCCGGCGTTGGCCCGGCCGTCGGCCACCGCCCGCAGCGCCGCCACCAGCGCGTCCAGCTCCGCCACCCGGTCCTTGAGCAGGTACGCGAGCCCGGTGGTGCCGGTGGCGAACAGCTCGTCGTCCTGGCCGACGACCCCTGGTGCGGGAGGGCACCCGCCGGCTGCTGGAGGACTCCGGCGAGGTCACCGTGGTGGCCGCGGTCGGCTCGGCCGACGGACTGCTGGACGCGGTCGACCGGCTGACCCCCGACGCGGTGGTCACCGACATCCGGATGCCCCCCGACCGCCACCGGCCGGCATCGTCGCCGCCCACGCGATCCGCCAGCGGCACCCGCGCACCGGCGTGGTGGTGCTCTCCCAGTACGCCGATTCGATGTACGCGCACCCGTAGCACGTCGCTCACCGCGCCGCCTCCCAGGACGCGACCGGGATCGTGACCGCCAGCCGGGTGCCGCGCCCGGGGGCGGTGTCCAGGCTCCGACGGCCTGACGCCGCGGCGCACGACTCGACGGTCGCCGACCACCGGGGTCGGGGGCCGGGCACTCGTCCGGTTCCCGACCCGCCGGATTCGCGGGTCGTTTCCGCAGTCTGCTGCATTCTTGTCCGGATCCCGACCCCACCCCGCCGGGCACGGTCGCAACGTGCGGGTACCGTAACCGGACCGTGGGACATCCGCCCCGCGGCGTTTCGGGGGAAGTACTAACCTTCCCTGGTACCGCCGACCGACCTTGAGGGAACGGGGGACCGGCATGGGTGTCGGGACACTCACCCGCGCGTTCGACGAAATCACCGCGCAGGATCTCCGTAACCGCGGCAGCCTCAAGTGGACCCGTTACGGCGGGGACACCATCGGCGCGTTCGTCGCCGAGATGGACTTCGGCGCGGCGCCGGCCATCATTCACGCGCTGCACGACGCGGTCGCACACGCCACGTTCGGTTATCTTCCTCCTGCCCTGAGCGAAGAGGTGTCGCGCGCCTGCGCACGCTGGCAGCACCACGCCTACGGCTGGTCCGTGGCGCCGGAGCGCATCTGCGCGGTCCCGGACGTGCTGACCGCCTTCGAGATCGTGCTGCGCCACTTCGCCGCCCCGGACACGCCGGTCATCCTGCCCACCCCGACGTACATGCCGTTCCTCACCGTCCCGTCGCTGCACGGCCGCCAGGTGCGGCAGGTGCCGATGGTCGTGGACAACGGCCGGTACGCGCTCGACCTCGACGGCATCGACCGGGCGTTCCGCGACGGCGGCAAGCTGCTGGTGCTGTGCAACCCGGCCAACCCGGTCGGTCGGGTCTTCACCGTCGAGGAGCTGCAGGCGCTCGCCGAGGTGGTGGACCGGCACGGCGGTCTGGTCTTCTCCGACGAGATCCACGCGCCGCTGGTGTACTCCGGGCACCGTCACGTGCCGTACGCGTCGGTGTCCGACACCACCGCGGCCCACACCATCACCGCGACCTCCGCCTCCAAGGCCTGGAACCTGCCGGGCCTGAAGTGCGCGCAGATCCTGTTCAGCAACGAGTCCCACCTGGAGACGTGGCGGCGGATCGGCAGCTACGGGTCGGTCGCCGCGAGCACCCTCGGCGCGGTGGCCACCGTCGCCGCGTACCGCTCCGGTGGCGGATGGCTCGCCGACGTGCTCGCCTACCTCGACCGCAACCGCCGGGCGCTGGCGGAGCTGCTGCCGCAGCAGATCGGGTACCGCCCGCCGGAGGGCACCTACCTGGCGTGGCTGGACTGCCGCGGTGTCCACACCGGGACCAGCCCGGGGACTTTCCTGCGCGAGCAGGCGGGCGTCGCCACCGTGGACGGTGCCGAGTGCGGCGAGGCCGGGGCGGGGTTCGTGCGGCTCAACTTCGCCACCCCACTGCCGATCCTCGAGTCCGCGGTGGTCCGGATGGTGCACGCGCTGCGGCGCCGGGCCTGACCGCGTCCGCGGCGGCCCGCCCGGGGTCCGCGGCCTGACCCGGGTCTGCGGGTCGACACGCCGCCCGGTGCGGGGCGCCCGGTACGCGCGTCCTAGGCTGCGGGTATGACCGATCCGCTCGTCGCCGCGATCATCGCGGTCGGGCTGCTGGTGGCCGCGCTCGCGACGGTGGCCGCGGTCCGGGACCGCCCGCCGGGCCGCTGGCAGTACGGCGGGCTCGCGCTGCTGACCCTGCTGCTGGTGGGGCAGGCGGTGGTCGCGGTCGGGCGGATGGGGGGTGGTGACCGCCCGGGATCGCTGCTGGTGTTCCTCAGCTACCTGGTGGCGGTGGTGTTCATCCCGCCCGCGGCGGCCGCCACGGCCCGGCTGGAGCCGACCCGGTGGGGCTCGGCGATCGTGGCCGGGGCGTCGGCCCTGTCGGCCGTGCTGGTGGTCCGGCTCACGCAGGTGTGGGATGACTGAGACGCACGCCGCGACGCCGACCCGGGCGCGTCGGCGCGGCCGGGGCCCGGGGCGGTTGCTCGCCTTCGTGTACGCGTTCTTCGCGGTGGCCGCCGGCGCCCGCGCGGTCTGGCAGATCTCGCAGCGGTTCGACGAGGCGCCGGTGGCGTACGCGCTGTCGGCCGCCGCGGCGGCGATCTACCTGGTGGCGGCGGTCGCGCTGACCCGTCCGGGGCGCCGCGCGTGGTTGCTGGCGTTGGTGTGCTGCTCGGTGGAGCTCGTCGGGGTGCTGACCGTGGGCACGGTCAGCCTGCTGATGCCCGAGTTCTTCCCGCGCGCCACGGTGTGGTCCGGCTTCGGGGTGGGGTACGTGTTCATCCCGCTGGTGCTGCCGGTGCTGGGCCTGTGGTGGCTCCGCTCAACCCGGACTAATTCCTGAATATCGCTTGAATCCTGGCATAGCCACTGTTACTGGCAGATCGCGACCCAACCGCGCGTATAAATAGGGCATATCGCCCGGATCTCTGCGCGCGCCCGTCATCAGATAGGGTTGGTCCTACACCGAGAGAGACCCGGCCGCGGAACGTCGCCGGCATGGTGTCGGTTCATCGGTTCCGGCCCGGGTGTGACCGCGTGGCCGAGAGGGGATGCGCCTTGTGCGAGAACATGGCGCACCGCAACGTCGCGGCATCCCCCTGCCCCTCCACGGAAGGTTGCCGTGTCCATTCTGCGTGCAGAAAACCTGTTCAAAATCTTCGGCCGCCGTCCGCGCGACGTGGTGCGCCGCCTCAAGGACGGCGCCACCGCGGAGGAGCTCCGGCGGTCCCACAACGCGACGTGTGCCGTCATCGATGCCACGTTCGATGTCGCACCCGGCGAGATCTTCGTCGTGATGGGGCTCTCCGGATCCGGCAAATCCACCCTGTTACGGATGCTCAACGGCCTCTTACGCCCCACCGACGGTCGGGTCTACGTCGGTGACCGGGAGGTCACCTCACTGAGCGCCGCCGACCTGCGCCGGCTCCGCCAGCAGCGGATCAGCATGGTGTTCCAGCACTTCGCGCTGCTGCCCCACCGCACCGTGCTGGAGAACGCCGCGTACCCGCTCCGGATCCGCGGCGTCGAGCGGGAGGCGCGCCAGGAGCGTGCGCGGGAGGCGCTGTCGCTGGTCGGCCTGGAGGGGTGGGAGGACAAGCTGCCCCACGAGCTGTCCGGCGGCATGAAACAGCGGGTCGGCCTGGCCCGCGCGCTGGCCGCCGAGACCGACATCATGCTCATGG
>CAZSNW010000084.1:0-10863 GCA_964608245.1 uncultured Micromonosporaceae bacterium | reverse complement strand
CTGGCCACCACCACGCGGCGCCTGCTCGACGAGACCACCCCGGGTCTCGGGGAGCGGGTCGCCGCGTACCGCGGCGGCTACCTGCCGGAGGAGCGACGGGAGCTGGAGGAGGCGCTGCGCCGCGGCGACCTGCTGGGGTTGGCCACCACCAGCGCCCTGGAGCTGGGCGTGGACCTGGTGGGCCTGGACGCGGTGGTGCTGTGCGGCTACCCGGGCCGGCTGGCGTCGCTGTGGCAGCAGGCGGGCCGGGCCGGGCGGGCCGGTCGGGGCGCGCTGTGCGTGCTGGTCGCCCGGGACGACCCCCTGGACCGCTACCTGGTCCACCACCCGGAGGTGCTGTTCGCCACCCCGGTGGAGGCGGCGGTGTGCGACCCGGGCAACCCGTACGTGCTCGGGCCGCACCTGGCCGCCGCAGCCGCCGAGGCGCCGCTCACCGAGGCGGACCTCGCGCTGTTCGGCGACGGCGCGGCCGCGGCCGTGGACGACCTGGTGCGGCGCGGCCTGCTGCGCCGGCGCCCCACCGGCTGGTACTGGACCGGCGTCCGGCGGCCCGAGATCGACCTGCGGGGCAGCGGCGGCGCGCCGGTGGCGGTGGTGGAGGCCGACACCGGCCGGCTGCTGGGCACGGTGGACGCGGCCTCCGCCGACTTCCAGGTGCACCCGGGCGCGGTCTACCTGCACCGGGGCGAGTCCTACCTGGTCTGCGAGCTGGACCTGGAGGGCGGGGTCGCCCTGGTACGCCCGCACGAGGCCGACTGGTACACCCACGCGCGTCAGACCACGTCGCTGCAGGTGGTCTCGGTGCGGCGGATGGTGGACGCCGGACCGGTGGGGCTGTTCCTCGGCGAGGTCGAGGTGACCAGCCAGGTGGTGTCCTACCAGCGCCGGCGGGCGGGCAGCGGGGAGGTGCTGGACACCGTCCCGCTGGACCTGCCGGAACGGCACCTGCCCACGGTCGCGGTGTGGTACACGGTCGCCCCGGAGGCGCTGGTCTCCCGGATGGATCCGGCGGACGTGCCGGGGGCGCTGCACGCGGCCGAGCACGCGGCGATCGGCCTGCTGCCGCTGGTCGCCACCTGCGACCGGTGGGACATCGGCGGCCTGTCCACCGCGGTGCACCCGGACACCGGCGTGCCCACCGTGTTCGTCTACGACGGACACCCGGGCGGCGCCGGGTTCGCCGAGCGGGCGTACGCCGCGGCGCAGCGGTGGCTGGCGGCGACCAGGGAGCTGATCGCCGACTGCCCGTGCGAGGACGGCTGCCCGTCGTGCGTCCAGTCACCCAAGTGCGGCAACGGCAACCACCCGCTGTCCAAGAAGGATGCGGTCACGGTGCTGGACGTGGTGGGCGCGGCGCTCGCGGAGGCCGGTACTGCGGGGCGCGCGGCCCCACCCCCTCAGCCCGGACCGCCGCCACTCGACCGGCCGGGTCAGCCCGACCAGGGGCGACCGGTCAGCCGCCGGTAGACCTCGATGTAACGCTCCCGGGTCGCCTCGACCACGTCGGGCGGGATCTCCGGCGGTGGTCCGACCCGGTCCCAGCCGGAGTTGGCCGCCCAGTCGCGGACGAACTGCTTGTCGAACGCGTACTGCGGCCGCCCGGGCTGCCACTGGTCGGCCGGCCAGAAGCGGGACGAGTCCGGGGTGAGCAGCTCGTCGGCGAGCATCAGGGTGCCGTCGGGGGTGAAGCCGAACTCCAGTTTGGTGTCGGCGACGATGATGCCCCGCTCGGCGGCGATCTCGGCCCCGCGGCGGTAGACCTCCAGGGTCACCGTGCGCAACCGCTCCGCGGTCTCCTCCCCGACGAGTTCGACCACCTGCGCGAAGCTGATCGGCTCGTCGTGGGCGCCGATGGCCGCCTTGGTGGTCGGCGTGAAGATCGGCTCGGGCAGCCGGGAGCCCTCCTGGAGCCCTTCCGGGACGGGCACCCCGAACACCGTGCCGGTCTTGCGGTAGGAGGCGAGGCCGGCGCCGGCGAGGTAGCCACGGGCCACGCACTCGACCGGCACCATCTCGAGCCGCCGGCAGCGCACCGCCCGGCCGGCCCACTGCTCGGGCACGTCGGTGGTGGAGATGACGTGGTGCGGGATCAGGTCGGCGACCTGCTCGAACCACCACACCGACAGCTGGGTGAGGATCTTCCCCTTGTCCGGGATCGGGGTCGGCAGGACCACGTCGTAGACCGAGACCCGGTCGGAGGCGACCAGGATGAGGTCGTCCCCGTCCAGGTAGACGTCCCGGACCTTGCCCGAGTGCAGCAGCTCCACACCGTCCCCCTGTCGCCGCCCTGTCATCGCCCGACCCGGCGGTCTGATGCTATGCCCCACCGCGGGAGTCGTCGGCGCGGACCGGGCCGGCACGGGCGGTGGCGACCGCCGGTCGCGTGACCCCCACCGGCGGGTCGACCTCCACGGTGACGTGCAGGTCGAGCCCGACCTGGGTGCAGGCGACCAGGCGGCCGCGGTTGGCGGTGACGAACCGCTCTGCTCGGGCGCACGCGGCCGCCTCGCCCTCGACCACCCGGGCGGCTCCCGCCAGCGCACCCAGATCGGCGGCGACCTGCGCCTGGTGCCGGGCGACCACGGCCTCCCCGGCGGCGGCGAGCAGCAGGCCGAACGACAGCAGCACCAGCCCGCCAGCGTGCGACCACACCGTGCCGCGGCCCCGGTCGCCGGCAGGCGGCCGGGGCGGCCGGTGTCGTGACCGCCTGCCGGGGGTCACGACACCGGCCCCGCAGAACCGGGTTCCACCGCGGCGACCGAGGTGGCGCTCACCGTCCAGGCGGGCAGCCGCAGACCGAGCACCGGCACCGGAGCGGTGACGGTGGCGACCACCGCGTCACCGTCCACCGTGACCTCGATCCGGGCACCGTCCGGGGCCACCCGGTGGGCGGCCACCGTGCCGGATCCGCCCCGCGCGGTCAGCAGCGCCGCCTCCCGGGCGGCGTCGAGGCAGGCGAGCCGGGTGTGGACCGCAGTCACCGCGGTGATGCCGACCAGCAGCAGGAGGACCACCGCGGGCAGTCCGACCGCGAGCTCCGCAGTCGCCGACCCGGCCTCACCCCGCCGGTCCGTCGACCGTCTCAATTGAGCGCCCGTTCCACCAGCGCCTGCAGAGCCGACCGGACCGCGTCGCTGGTCAGCACCGCGAGCAGGATGCCCGCGAACGCCACGGCCGCCAGCGTGCCGACCGCGTACTCGGCGGTGTTCATCCCGGCGTCGCTGCGCAGCCGCCGCAGGAACCGTCGCACCGTCTCCATCTCTGTCCACTCCCTCCGTTCGGTCGGGTCGCCGGCGGGGACGGCTCGCCGCCCCATCGGGGACGACCGGCGCGGCCGTCGCCGACGACCGTCGGGTGGCCGTCCAAGGGACGGCCGGTGTCACAGCACGTCGCCGAGGACGGCGACGATCACCGGCACCAGGTCGGCGAGCATGAACGCGGGCAGGAAGCACAGCCCGAGCGGCAGGACCACGAGCACCGCGGCGCGTCTCGCGGCCGCCTCCGCGACGGCCACCCGGTCGGCCCGCAGGTCGTCGGCGATGCGCCGGAGCGTGCCGGCGAGCGCTCCCCCGTGGTCGGCGCTGCGGACCACGGCGCGCGCCACCCGCTCGCCGCCGGGGACCTGTGCGAGCTGCTGCCAGGCGGTGGCCGGTTCGGCGCCGAGGCTGAGCAACCGGCCGATGTGGGTGAACCGCTCGCCGAGCGGACCGGGCAGCGCCTCGCCGACGGCTGCGGTGGCGCGGTCGACCGGGGCGCCACCCCGCAACGCCACCGCGAGCAGATCGGCGGCGAGCGGCAGGTCGGCCGCCTCCCGCAGCAGCCGCGCCCGGAGGGCGGGCGGTTCAAACCGGCGCAGCAGCCGGTCCAGGACGACCCCGGTGACAAGCGCCGGCGGCAGACCCCACCAGCTGCCCGCCAGCAGCGCCACCGCCAGGGCCGACAGACCGGCCACCAGCCGCACCCGGTCGACAAGCGGCCCTCGCGGCGTACCGGTCGCCGGACGCGGCGGCACCACCCGGGCCAGCCGGCGTGCCGCCCGGCGGCCGCCCCGCCCCGGCGCCACCGCCACGACCACCGCGGCCAACACCGCCGCGGCCGCCAGCACCGTGCCGGTCACGCCGCCTCCACGGGGCGCATGAGCCGGCGGGTCCAGCTCAGCCCGGCCATCTGGAGCAGGAGCGCACCCACCGCGCAGGCGGCGCCGGCCGGGGTGTGCAGCAGGAACGCCAGCGGGTCCGCGCCCACGGCGTAGCCGAGCGCCACCCCGCCGACCGGCAGGACCGCCAGCAGCACCGCGGTCGCCTGCGCGCCGGTGGTCTGGGCGCCGGCGGCGGTGCGCAGCCGTTCAGCGGCCCGGGCGTCCACCTCGATGCGTTCCAGCAGGTCCGCCAGCGGCGCCCCGGTGCGCTCGGCCAGCGTCACGGCCGAACGGATCTGGTCGCGCAACCGCGACACCGGGTCCCCGTCGTCAAACGGCCCGGCCGGCTCCGCGTCCGAGGTCACCGGCAGCGCCCGGTCGACCGGCATGCCGGCGCGCAGGTCCGCGGCGGCGCCCGCGAGCTGGTCGACCAGGGCGCGGTGGGCGTCGGCGAGGGCGCGGCGGTGCGCCCGCGCCGCGACCCGACGGGCGACGAGCAGCCCGTAGGCGCCGACGGTCAGGCCGGCCACCGGTCCGCCGAGGACGGTGGCGCCGGCGGCGACCAGGGCGGCGAACGGCAGGCCGCGCCACCGACCCGGTGGGCCGTGCCACGACAGCCGGCGCCACGCCGGCCGTGAGACGGGCGAGCCGATCCGCGACGGACCAGCCGGGGACGGACGACGGTGCGGCCTGCCGGATCGGCGTGGCCGCCTGGCGGTCGGCCGCACGGGGGACGGTGGACCGGCGACGCGCAACCGACCGGCCGAGCTGCCGGCCATGTCACCGGCGAGCCGTCGCCACCGGGACCGGCCGGCCCGGTGCGGCCAGGCCACCAGCACGCCCGCGGCGAGCAGGCAGACCACCACCAGCCCGCTCACCGGCCGCCTCCGACCGTGAGCGTCGCGGCATCCCCGGGTGGGGTGACGTCGCGCAGCAGCGCGGGCACCGGCACGTCCCGGTCGGCGAGCATCCGGGCCAGCACCCCGGCCGCCCGGTCGGGTCCGTGTCCCCTCCGCCACGCCGGCACGGCCGTGACCAGCCGGTCCGGACCGGTGGGCAGCAGCAGGCAGACGGTGTCGAGCACCCTGCGGCCGCCGGTCCGTCGCAGGTGGAGCACCACCTGCAGGGCCGCGGCCACCTGGGCGTGCAGCACCGGCCGCGGCAGCCCGCCCATCAGCCCCAGCGCCTCCAGTCGGGCGGGCACGTCCCGGGCGGTGTTGGCGTGCAGGGTGCCGGCGCCGCCCTCGTGGCCGGTGTTGAGGGCCGACAGCAGGTCGGCCACCTCGGCGCCGCGGCACTCCCCCACCACCAGCCGGACCGGCCGCATCCGCAGCGCCTGCCGCACCAGGTCACGCAGGGTCACCTCACCAGCACCCTCCACATTGGCGGCGCGGGTCTGGAGGCTGACCACGTGGGGGTGCCGGGGCCGCAGTTCGGCGGCGTCCTCCACGAGCACGATCCGCTCGTCGTGCGGCACGAGCGACAACAGTGTGGACAGCAGGGTGCTCTTGCCGCATCCGGTGCCGCCGGTCACCAGGTAGGGCAGTCGGGCCGCGACCACCGCCGCCAGCAGCTCGGCGACCGCTGCGGTGAGCGTCCCGGTCGCCACGAGTTCATCCAGAGTGAACGGACGTTCGCGGAAGGTACGCAGCGACAGGTAGGGGCCGCCGGTCGCCACCGGCGGCAGGACGGCGTGCAACCGGGTGCCGTCGGCGAGCCGCACGTCGACGTACGGGTTGCCGTCGTCGAGCCGACGGCCGCCGGCGGCGGCCAGCCGTTGGGCGAGCCGTCGCATCTCGTCCGGCCCGCCCACGTCGACCGGTGCGCGCACCAGCCCGTGGCCGCGGTCGACCCACACCTCCGAGCCGTTGACGAGCACGTCGGTGACGTCCGGATCGGACAACAGCGGGGTCAAGGGGCCTGCGCCCACCAGCTCGGCGTGCACCTGTTCGGCGAGCGCCAGCAGCGCCGAGTCGCCCAGCACCGCGGCGGACGGCTCCCGGCGTACCGCGGCGACCACCGACGCGTGGGTGGCCGGGGCCCCGTCGCGGGCGAACCGCCGCCGCACCCGGTCGGCGAGCGCGGTGACCTGCGGTGTCACGCCGCCATCACCTCCGTGGGCTCCAGCAGCTCGGTCACCAGCCGGCGGCAGAGCACCGCGAGTGGCCCGCGGCCGGTGGCTGCGGGCGGCATCCCGCTCTCGAGGCTGGCCGGCAGGCCCACCTCCGGCCGCAGGCTGCCGGCGAGCGGCAGGCCGAGGGAGGCGCTGATCTCGTCGGCGGACAGCCGGCCCGGCGACGGCCCCCGCACCACCAGCCGCACGGATCCGCAGTGGACGGTCACGGCGGCGGCGACCTTCGCCGCGGCCGCTACCGCCCGCACCTCGGCCGGCACGACGAGCAGCGTCTGGTCGGCGGTCTGCAGCGCCACCGTCACGGTGTCGTCGACGTGCCGGGGCAGGTCGACCACCACCAGGTCACACGCGTTGCGCCCGGCCGACAGCACCGCCGTCATCGCCTCCGGTGGCGCCTGCGGCAGGGTGCGCCGGTCGAACGACAGCAGCGTCAGGTCGCCGCGGCCGGGCAACGCGCCCATGAGCGCCGGGCCGTCCAGCCGGCCACTGGTGTCGGCGAGCTCCGACCACCGCACCCCGGTGTCGTCCTCCCACCCCAGGACCAGGTCGAGGCCGCCACCGAGCGGGTCGGCGTCGACCAGCAGCCCCCGCCGGCCGGCGGCCGACGCGGTCACCGCGAGCCCGGCGGCCAGCACGCTCGCGCCGGCACCGCCGCGGCCGCCGATCACCGCCACCACCGGGGCCGGTGGGCGCAGGCGGCCCGCGCCGGCCAGGCGCTCCACCAGCCAGGACTGCGCCAGCGGCAGCAGCGCCACCTGCGCCACCCCGAGTCGCTCGGCGTACTCCCACGGGTCGGGCGACCGCTCCGAGAGGGCGACGAGGACCACGTCACCGCGGCGGGGCAGGCGCGCCCGCAGGCACGCCGCCGCCTGGTCGACCCCCACCAGGACCAGCGGCGCCGCCGCCCAGCGGCCGCGGGCCTCGACCGGGTCGGGGGCGACGTCCACCTCGGTACCGGCCGCCGCCGCCAACCGGAGCAGCTCGTCGAGCAGCTCCTCGTCGCCGGTGACCAGCAGCGGGCGGCGGGCACGGTCGCGGGTGGCGGGCGCTCGGGACATCGGACCTCCTCAACCGGCCTCGTCGGTCGGTGCGGGCACCACCATGGCGCCGTCGACCGCCCGGTCGGGGCGGGCGGCCCGAGGCTGTGGACGCACGCGAGGGCCTGTGGACAGCGCCCCGACCGCGGGTCGACGTGGTAGGTGGCGGCCGGCCAGGACGTCGGAACCGGGACGGCGAGGACGTGTCCGGTGTGGTCGCCGAAACCGGTCAGAAAATCCGTCCAGGTGATGAACCGCCCGAAAACGACAGTGAACCTGCCCACACCTGCGGGTAGGCGGCGACAGCACCCCGATCGAGACGACGCACAGTGAAGATCCGGGGGTCCCGCGGTCCACGACGACGGGACGACCGGCTTCGGACGGCCACCGGCCCACGGCGGCCACGCGACGCCGGTCGGCGTCCGGTCGAACGGGGGGTGGACCGCGGTGGTGGAACAGGAAAAGGCCCCCGCCTTGGGGGGAAGGCGGGGGCCGTACGGGTCGGCTCCGGGGGGTAGAGCCGATCCCTCTCAGCGGTCGCGGGGGGTGCAACCGCCGAGGGTCCGGTCGCGCCGGGCGGGTCCACCCGGCGTACCTACTTCAGCGTGCCTGATCGCGGACCGCGTGTCGAGGCCCGTTCGTCACGAACAGGCATCAGTTCAGTACGCTCCGTCCAACTGCGGCGTACATCACGGTCCGACATGGTGCACGCGGCGACCCTAACATTCGCGCCCACGTCTGTGTGCGCCCGGCACACCGTTTCCGTGGCTAGACTGCACGCCGTGGGCCAGGCCGCCGCATTCTTCGACCTCGACCGGACGGTCATCGCCAAATCGACCGCGCTGGCCTTCGGTCGACCCCTCTACCGTGACGGCCTCATCAAACGCCGCGACATGGTCAAGGCCGCGTACGCGCAACTCGCCTTCCGGCTGGTCGGCGCGGACGAGGACGCGATGGCGCGCACCCGCGACTACCTGGCGGCGCTGTGCGAGGGCTGGTCGGTGGAACAGGTCCGCCAGATCGTCAACGAGGCCCTCGAAGAGCTGATCAAGCCGTACGTGTACGCCGAGGCCAGCCAGCTCATCGAGGAGCACCAGCACGCCGGCCGGGACGTGGTGCTGGTCTCCGCCTCCGGAGAGGAGATCGTGCGCCCGATCGGCGAGCAGCTCGGCGTCACCGAGGTGATCGCGACCCGGATGGGGGTGCGCGACGGCCGCTACGACGGCACCGTCGAGTTCTACGCCGCCGGACCGGCCAAGGCGAAGGCGATCCGCGAGCTGGCCGAGGAGAAGGGCTACGACCTGGCGGCGTCGTTCGCGTACTCGGACTCGATCAGCGACCTGCCGATGCTGGAGGCGGTGGGCCACCCGACCGCGGTCAACCCGGACCGTGCGCTGCGGAAGGTGGCCCTCGAACGCGGCTGGCCGATCCGCGAGTTCCGCCACCCGGTGCCGCTGCGGCAACGGCTGAAGGCCAACCGCGCGGTGCCGGTCGCCGCCGCCGCGGCGGCGGTCGGGGTGGGCCTCGCGGTGGGGGTCGCCTGGTACGGCCGGCGCCGCCGCAACCGGGCCGCCTGACGGTCAGCCGTCCCGCGTCCGGTCAGCTGTTCCGCGGCCGTTCTCAGCCGCCACCTGCGCCGCCAGCTCCCCGGCCTGCTCCGCACCCAGCTCCACCGCCACGGCGCAGTGCCGCAGCCACGCGCGTACGCCGTCGCGCGTACCGGTGGCGAAGGTGTTCGCGCACCCCACGTACTCCGGCTCCCGCGCCAGGTGCCCCGCCTCGGCCACCACCAGGCCGCGCGGGTCGAAGCCGCTGGCCATCAGCTCCAGCCTCGCCGCGGCCCGGGCCACGAGCGCGTACGGGCCCGGAAACGCCCGCAGCGTGAGCAGCTCACCGTGGACCACCGCCGCCCGCAGCAGACCGGCGCCCGGCGGCCCGGGCACCCGGTCGGCGGCGCTCACCGCCTCCGCGAGCAGCCGCAGCCGGGCCGACACCTCCGGGTCGGGCACCGGCCGGCCCAGCTCCTCGTCCGGCAGCGTCCCCCGGCCGGCGAGCACGTGCAGCCGGGCGAGCACCTGCGCCGGCGCCCGCCGCCAAGTGTCGAGCAACCCGGGCAGCGCCTCCACGCACCGCAGCGCGCCCTGCACCACCGGGTCGGTCACCGTGCCCGCGCGTACCTCGGCCACCGGATGACGGCTGCCGACCAGGGCGGCGCTGGCGACCGCCGCGTGCAGCGCCGCCTCGGCCGCCACCCGGCCGCCACGCCGACGCAGCACCGGGTGCCGGTACGCGCGGTCGGTCGCCTCCCGGGCCCGCTGCACCGCCGGTTCCACCCCGGGCAGCCCGGCCAGCCGCGCAAGCCAGCTCGACGTCTCCACCCTGCGCACCGTACCCGAACCGCTGATCGTTGCAACGATGGGTGCGTCCACCCGGTCCGGATGGCAGTATCCGCAGTGAGGTGCACCAGTGCGGTGGGCCGGTCGGTGACCGGGCCGCGGACCGGACTGGCGCGGCTGCCGGAGCATCCGGAACGACTGCGAGGAGCCCGCCCATGACGAGCGAGAAGACGGCGTTGGAGAACCTGCTCACCGAGACCCGTCGCTTCCCGCCGCCGGCCGACATCGCCGCGGCGGCCAACGTGACGGCCGACGCGTACGCGCAGGCCGACGCGGACCGGCTCGGCTTCTGGGAGCTGCAGGCCCACCGACTGCACTGGCACACGCCGTGGAAGCAGGTGCTGGACTGGTCCGAGCCGCCGTTCGCCAAGTGGTTCGTCGGTGGGGAGCTCAACGTCGCGTACAACTGTCTGGACCGGCACGTGGCCGCCGGGCTCGGTGACCGGGTCGCCTACCACTGGGAGGGCGAGCCGGGCGACACCCGGACCATCACCTACGCGGAGCTGCACCGGGAGGTCTGCAAGGCGGCCAACGCGCTGACCTCGCTGGGCATCCGGCCCGGCGACCGGGTCGCCATCTACATGCCGATGATCCCCGAGCTGCCGGTGGCGATGCTGGCCTGCGCGCGCATCGGCGCCATCCACTCGGTGGTCTTCGGCGGGTTCTCCGCCGACGCCCTGTCCGGGCGGATCCTCGACGCGGACGCCAAACTCGTGATCACCGCCGACGGCGGGTTCCGGCGGGGCAGGCCGCACGGACTGAAGGCCATCGTGGACGAGGCGCTGACCCGCTGCCCCGGCGTGGAGAAGGTGCTGGTGGTCCGCCGCACCGGTCAGGAGATCGACTGGCACGAGGGGCGGGACCTGTGGTGGCACGACGTGGTGGAGCCGGCCAGCGACCGGCACGAGGCCACCCCGTTCGACGCCGAGCACCCGCTGTTCATCCTCTACACCAGCGGCACGACGGCCAAGCCGAAGGGCATCCTGCACACCACCGGCGGCTATCTGACCCAGGTGGCATGGACCCACCACGCGGTGTTCGACATCAAGCCGGAGACCGACGTCTACTGGTGCACCGCCGACATCGGCTGGGTCACCGGCCATTCGTACATCGTGTACGGACCGTTGGCCAACGGCGCCACCTCGGTGATGTACGAGG
>CAZSNW010000083.1:0-10866 GCA_964608245.1 uncultured Micromonosporaceae bacterium | reverse complement strand
GCCCCCCGGGGGGTGTCGGGGGGGGGGGGGGGGGGGGGGGGCCCCGCGCCCCCCCCCCCCCCCCACCGCCACCACGTCCAGAGCGTCGTCGAACCCGTCGGCCCACGCGGCCGCCCGCTCCCCGGCGGCCACCAGCACCTCGGGTGACAGCCGCTCCACCTCGGCGTGCAGGGCCGCGTCGTCGCTCTCGTCGCGCCCGTCGACCAGCAGCAGGGGTACGCCCAACCGGACCGCCTCCACCGCGGCCGCCCGCTGCCCGTCGGCGTCCTCCGCGTCGGCGAGCACCACCGCCGGGGCGTCGCGGAAGAGCAGCCGGCTTATCGCGAGCGCCAGGTCGACGGCCCGGTGCTCGGTGAGCACGGTGACGTCCGAGTCGGGCAGCCCGGTACGGGCGCTCAACGTCGAGGTGTCGTCGCCGCGTCGGGTGTCGGTGCCGCAGCCGGCCACCACGAGCGCGGTGACGAGCGCGACCACGAGAAGGATGCGCCGCCGCATGGGCTGCTCCTGCCGGGTCCGGGGGTGGTGGCCCCACACCCTAGCAGCAGGTCGCGCACCGCAGGGGGTCGACGACTGTCGGAAATCGGCGACAGGCAGCCGTCAGCGACCCGGGGTGACGCCACCGGCGCGCACCGTCAGCGGCGGTCGAACCGGAACAGCCGCAGACTGTTCGTCACCACCGCCACACTGGACAGCGCCATGGCCAGGGCGGCCAGCACCGGGGTGACGAGCCCGGCCACCGCGAGCGGAATCGCCGCCGTGTTGTACGCGAACGCCCAGAACAGGTTGCCGCGGATGGTCCGCAGGGTGGCGCGGGACAGCCGGATCGCCTGCGGCACCACGGTGAGGTCGCCGCGCACCAGGGTGAGGTCGGAGGCCTCGATCGCCGCGTCGGTGCCGGTGCCCATCGCGATGCCGAGGTCGGCGGTGGCGAGCGCGGCGGCGTCGTTGACCCCGTCGCCGACCATCGCCACCACCCGGCCGTCGGCCTGCAACCGGCGTACCACCGCGACCTTGTCGGCCGGCAGCACCTCGGCGATCACCTCGTCGATGCCGACCTCGGCGGCCACCGCCCGGGCGGTCGCCTCGGTGTCGCCGGTGAGCAGCACCGGCCGCAGCCCGAGGGCCCGCAGCCGGGTGACCGCCTCGGCCGAGGTGGGCTTCACGGTGTCGGCGACGTACAGGGTGCCGGCGTAGACACCGTCGACCGCTACCGCCACCGGGGTACGCCCACCGGGTGCGACCGCCCCGTCGGGCACGTCGACACCGCGTTCGGCGAGCAGCGACGGCCGGCCGACCAGCACCCGCCGGCCCTCCACCACCCCGGTGGCACCCAGCCCGGGCAGGCTCTCGAACTCCGCGACCGCCGGCGGCGTGCCGCCGAACCCGGCGACCACCGCGCGCGCCACCGGGTGCTCGGAGGCGTGCTCCACCGCGGCGGCCAGCCGCAGCAGCTCGTCGCGGTCGACGCCGGCGGCCGGGGCGACGTCGACCAGGGACATCCGGCCGGTGGTGACGGTGCCGGTCTTGTCCAGCACCACGGTGTCGACCCGGCGGGTGGACTCCAGCACCTCCGGTCCGCGGATGAGGATGCCGAGCTGGGCGCCGCGGCCGGTGCCGACGAGCAGCGCCACCGGGGTGGCGAGCCCGAGCGCGCACGGGCAGGCGACGATCAGCACGGCGACCGCGGCGGTGAGGGCGGACCGGGTGCCGCCGCCGGCCACCAGCCATCCGACGAACGTGAGGGCGGCGACCGCGATCACCGTCGGCACGAACACCCCGGAGATCCGGTCGGCGAGCCGCTGCACCGGCGACTTGCCGGACTGCGCCTCGGCGGCCAGCCGGGCCATCTGGGCGAGCTGGGTGTCGGCGCCCACCCGGGTGGCGCGGACCACCAGCCGGCCGCCGGCGTTGACGGTGGCGCCGACGACCGCGTCCCCGACGCCGACCTCCACCGGCACGCTCTCGCCGGTCACCATGCTGGTGTCCACCGCGGAGCCGCCCTCCACGACCACCCCGTCGGTGGCGATCTTCTCGCCGGGGCGTACCACGAACAGGTCGCCGACGCGCAGCTGCTCGACCGGTACCCGGACCTCGGCGCCGTCGCGCAGCACGGCGACGTCCTTGGCGCCGAGGCTGAGCAGCGCCTCCAGGGCCGAGCCGGCCCGCTGCTTGGCCCGGGCCTCGAACCACCGGCCGAGGGTGAGGAAGGTGGTCAGCGCCGCGGCCACCTCCATGTACAGGTGGGCGCCGGCGTCGCCACGCTCGGCGAGCAGGGTGAAGCCCATGCGCATGTCCGGGTCGCCGGCGCCGCCGAACAGCAGCGCGTACAGGCTCCAGCCGTACGCGACGACCACCCCCAGCGAGATGAGGGTGTCCATGGTGGCGGTGGCGTGCCGGGCGTTGAGCAGCGCCGCCCGGTGGAACGGCCAGGCGCCCCAGGTGGCGACCGGGAGGGCGAGGGCCATGGCGACCCACTGCCAGTACGGGAACTGGGTGGCCGGCACCATGGCGAGCAGCAGCACCGGCGCGGTGAGCAAGGCGTTCGCGACCACCCGGCGGCGCAGCGCGAGCTCCCACGGGTCGCTGCGCTTCGGCGGGGGTGAGACGCTCGCGGTGTAGCCGACGGACTCCACCGCGCGGATCAGCTCGTCGACGCTCACGCCCGGCGCATGGCGGACGTGCGCGCGGCCGGTGGCGAAGTTGACGGTGGCGGTCACCCCGGGGAGCCGGTTGAGCTTGCGCTCCACCCGGGCGGCGCAGGCCGCGCAGGTCATGCCGCCGACCCGCAGCTCCACCGGGCGGGTCGGCGCGTCACCGGGGTGGTCTACCACCCGGGGGTCGCTCATGGGCCTCGCCCTCCTCGTCGGTCAGGGGTACGCGGCGGTCGTCACGCGTCGACCAGCGTGTAGCCGGCCTCGTCGATCGCCGCCTGCACGTCGTCGCGTGCCAGCGGCCCGTCGGAGACCACGGTGACGGCGCCGGTGGCCAGGTCGACGGTGACGTCGCGGACGCCGGCCAGCCGGCCGAGCTCGGTGCGGACCGCGTTCTCGCAGTGGCCGCAGGTCATGCCGCTGACCTGGTAGGTGGTGGTGACGGTCATCTCTCTCCTCCTCGGGGGACGGGGGACCGGTCCGGCACAGACCGGTCGGAGCGTCGGCCGGTCAGGACCGGACGAGTCGGGCGATCGCCTCGGCCGCCTCCTTGACCTTCGCCGTCGGGTCACCGCCGTCGCGCGCGGCGTCGACCACACAGTGGGCGAGGTGGCCCTCCAGCAGCCCGAGCGCCACCGCCTGCAGCGCCCGGGTGGCGGCCGCGATCTGGGTCAGCACGTCGATGCAGTACGCGTCCTGCTCCACCATCCGGTGCAGGCCGCGGACCTGCCCTTCGATCCGGCGCAGCCGGCCCAGCAGGGCCTGCTTGTCCTGCGCGTACCAGTACTGCCGGTGGGCGTCGGCGGGCTGCTCACTCACGCCCCTACCATACCCCGGTAGGGTATACGCCTCGCATCCGAGGTCCGCTCGGGACGCCCGGGGTGACACCCCGAGCCGTCCGCCGCGCCGGCCCGCACGCGTCGGTGCCGGGTCCGGCCGCCTTGCCCCGACCCGGACCAGTACGGTGGACCAGCGATGACCGGCCCGACTGTGCGCACCACCCGGGTGCAGACCTACTACGGCCGGCGGGGCCGGCTGCGGACCCGCCGCCGCGAGGCGCTGTCCCGGCTGCTGCCGGTCCACGGCGTCTCCGTCTACGGCCCGCCGCTGGACCGCGCCGAGCTGTTCGGCCGCGAGGCCCCGCTCGTGCTGGAGATCGGCTCCGGCATGGGGGACGCGACCGTGGCGGCGGCCGCCGCCGACCCGGACCGCGACTACCTCGCCGCCGAGGTCCACGCCGCCGGGGTCGCCGCCACGCTGCTGCTCATCGAGGAGCGCGGGCTGCGCAACCTCCGCGTCGCCCACGGCGACGCGCTGGAACTGCTGGAGCAGCGCATCCCGCCGGACAGCCTCGCCGAGATCCGCGCGTACTTCCCGGACCCCTGGCCCAAGGCCCGCCATCACAAGCGGCGGCTCATCCAGCCGGCCCACGTCGCGCTCATGCGCTCCCGCCTGGTGCCGGGCGGCATCGTGCACACGGTCACCGACTGGGACGACTACGCGCAGGTGATGCTGGAGACCCTGACCGGCGACCCGGAGCTGGTCAACGTCCACCCGCCGGGGGAGGCGCCCCGGCAGCCGCACCGGCCGGTCACCAAGTACGAGCAGAAGGCGGTCGCCGCCGGGCGCGCGATCCACGAGTTCGTCTTCCGGCGGGCCGTCGCGTCCGCCGGCCGGGAGGAGGTCCGGTGAGAGCCGACAGCACCCCCCGCTCCGTGCTCGACCTGGTCGGTATCGAGCACCTGCTGGACGACGAGGAGCGCCAGATCCGCGACCTGGTGGCCCGGGTGGTCGCCGAGCGGGTACGCCCCTTCGTGGCCGACTGGTTCGAGGAGGGCGCCATGCCGGTGCGGGAGCTGGCGCGCGAGTTCGGCCGGCTCGGCCTGCTCGGCATGCACCTCACCGGCTACGGGTGCGCGGGCGCCTCGGCCGTCGCGTACGGGCTGGCCTGCCAGGAGCTGGAGGCGGGCGACTCGGGTGTGCGGTCGCTGGTGTCGGTGCAGGGGTCGCTGGCGATGTACGCGATCTGGCGCTACGGCTCCGAGGAGCACAAGCAGCAGTGGCTGCCCCGGATGGCCGCCGGCGAGGCGATCGGCTGCTTCGGGCTGACCGAACCCGACCACGGCTCCGACCCGGCGTCCATGGCCACCCGGGCGGTCCGCACCCCCGGCGGTGACTGGCGGCTGACCGGCACCAAGATGTGGATCACCAACGCGCCGGTCGCCGACGTGGCCGTGGTGTGGGCGCGGGTGCCCGACGGCGACCCGGACGCCGGCATCACCGGGTTCGTCGTGCCGCTCGACACCCCCGGGGTGACCACCCGGGAGATCCGGCACAAGCTGTCGCTGCGGGCCTCGGCCACCGGCGAGATCGTGCTCGACGACGTACGCCTGCCGGCCGACGCGAAGCTCCCAGAGGCGCGCGGGCTCAAAGCGCCGCTGGACTGCCTCACCCAGGCCCGCTACGGCATCGTCTGGGGCGCCACCGGCGCCGCCCGCGACTGCCTGGCCACCGCGGTGCAGTACGCCACCACGCGTACCCAGTTCGGCAGGCCGATCGGCGGCTTCCAGCTCACCCAGGCCAAGCTCGCCGACATGGCGGTGGCGCTGGCCAAGAGCCAGCTGCTCGCGCTGCACCTGGGCCGGGCCGCCGACGCCGGCCGGCTCACCCCGGTGATGGTGAGCGTCGGCAAGCTCGACAACGTCCGCGTCGCCCTCGACATCGCCCGCACCTGCCGCACCATCCTCGGCGCCAACGGCATCAGCCTGGAGTACCCGGTGATGCGGCACGCGGCGAACCTGGAGAGCGTGCTCACCTACGAGGGCACCTCCGAGGTGCACCAGCTGGTGATCGGCCGGCACCTGACCGGGCTGTCCGCGTTCGCGTGACCTGCGTGGCTCGTCCGCACCGGCCCGGCGGCGGGCGAGCGGCGCGGCGTTACAGTGGGGCCCGGGCCGGCCCGGCCCGCCGCCGGGCCGGGAGACAGGCGGCCGCCGCACCGGGCCTCCGGCGCAGCCGGCCGCGGGGTTGCACCGTCGGGCGTCGCCCGGCCGCGCGTGGGAGGCCGCGTGGAAGACACAACGTCACGCAGACCCGTCGTGTACGTGGGGATGAGCGCCGACCTCATCCACCCCGGGCACATCAACGTGCTGCGGCACGCCGCCCAGCTCGGTGAGGTCGTCGTCGGCCTGCTCACCGACAAGGCGATCGCCAGCTACAAGCGGGTGCCGCACATGACGTTCGAGCAGCGCCGGACGGTGGTGGAGAACCTCAAGGGCGTCTCCAAGGTGGTGCCCCAGGAGACCCTGGACTACGTCCCCAACCTGGAGAAGATCCGCCCCGACTACGTGGTGCACGGCGACGACTGGCGCACCGGGGTGCAGAAGCAGACCCGGGAGCGGGTGATCGAGGCGCTCGCCCGGTGGGGCGGGCAGCTGGTCGAGGTCCCCTACACCCAGGGCATCTCCTCCACCCAGCTCAACCAGTCGCTCCGGCAGATCGGCACCACCCCGAGCGTCCGGCTCTCCCGGCTGCGGCGGCTGCTGGACAACAAGCCGGTGGTCCGGGTGATGGAGGTCCACAACGGGCTGACCGGTCTGATCGTCGAGCAGACCACGGTGACGACGGTGGACGGCCGGGTGATGGAGTTCGACGCCATGTGGTCGAGCTCGCTGACCGACTCCACCGCCCGCGGCAAACCGGACATCGAGGCGGTCGACATCTCCTCCCGGCTGCAGACGGTCAACGACCTGTTCGAGGTCACCACCAAGCCGCTGGTCTTCGACGGCGACACCGGCGGCCGGCCCGAGCACTTCAGCTTCACCGTGCGCTCGCTGGAGCGGCTGGGCGTGTCCGCGGTGGTGATCGAGGACAAGGAGGGCCTCAAGCGCAACTCGCTGTACGGCACGGACGTGCCGCAGACCCAGGCGAGCATCGAGGACTTCTGCGAACGCCTGGCGATCGGCAAGCGGGCGCAGATCACCGACGACTTCATGATCATCGCCCGGATCGAGAGCCTGATCCTGGAGCGGGGCGTGGACGACGCGATCCGCCGGGCCGAGGCCTACATCGAGGCCGGCGCCGACGGCATCCTGATCCACAGTCGACAGAAGTCGCCGGCCGAGGTGTTCGAGTTCTGCGACCGGTACGCCAAGCTGCCGCGCCGGGTGCCGCTGGTGGCCGTGCCGACCAGCTACCACCAGGTGACCGAGGCCGAGCTCGCCGACCACGGGGTCAACATGGTCATCTACGCCAACCACCTGCTGCGCGCCGCGTACCCGCAGATGGTCAAGGTGGCCAAGACGATCCTCGCCAACGGCCGGGCGCTGGAGGCCGACCCGCTGCTCGCCCCGATCGACGAGACCCTGGCGATCATCCCGGAGAACCAGCGGTGATCGACCCGGGGTGGTTCCTGGCGGCCTGCCGCGACCACGGGATCGACTTCGTCACCGGCGTGCCGGACAGCCTGCTGGCACACCTCAACACCCAGGTCATGGCCGAGCTGCCGGCCGACCGGCACGTGATCGCCGCCAACGAGGGCGCGGCGGTCGGCACCGCGATCGGGCACTTCCTGCGTACCGGCCGACCGGCCCTGGTCTACCTGCAGAACTCCGGCATCGGCAACGCGGTCAACCCGCTGCTGTCGCTGGCGGACCCGGCGGTGTACGGGATCCCGATGCTGCTCGTGGTCGGCTGGCGCGGCCAGCCGGGGGTGCCCGACGAGCCGCAGCACGCCGCTCAGGGCCGGGTGATGCCCGTGCTGCTCGACGCGCTGGGGGTGCCCTGGGAGGTGCTGCCGGCCGAGCAGGGCCCGGCGGCCGAGAGCCTCGCCCGGATGGTCGCCGCCGCGGTCGAGCGCGGTGGCCCGGCCGTGCTGCTGGTGGAGAAGGGCACGTTCGCCACACCGAGCCGGCGCCCGGAACCCGGCCCGGCGGGCGACGAGGCGGCCGGGCTGCCTTCCCGGGAGGAGACGCTCGCCGCGCTGCTGTCCGCCGTCGGTGGCGACCCGGTGATCGTCTCCACCACCGGCATGCTCTCCCGGGAGCTGTTCGAGCTGCGGGTACGTGCCGGGGACCCCGGCGACCGGGACTTCCTGTGCGTGGGCGGTATGGGTCACGCCTCCGCGGTGGCGCTCGGGGTGGCGCTGCGGGAGCCCGAACGCGAGGTGTGGTGCTTCGACGGCGACGGGGCCCTGCTCATGCACCTGGGCAGCCTGGCGGTGGTCGCCCGGCAGGCCCCGCCGCGGTTCTTCCACGCGGTGTTCAACAACGGGGTGCACGACAGCGTCGGCGGCCAGCCGACCGCGATCACGGTCGTGGACGTGCCCGCAGTCGCCCGCGCCCTCGGCTACCGGTACGCCGCCCGGGTCGCCGACCCGGCCGACCCGGACGCGCTCGCGGCGGCGGTGGCGGCCGCCCGCGCCGCCGGCGGCCCGGCCCTGTTGGAGCTGCCGGTACGCCCGGGCAGCCGGCCGGACCTCGGCCGGCCGACCCGTAGCCCGCAGCAGGCGAAGCAGGCGTTCATGACGGCGGTGCGCTGACGCGGTGAGCGGCCGGCAACAGGTGCGGTACGGCCCCGGCGCGGTCGAGGAGCTGCCCGACCTGGTCCGCGCCCGCGGGGCGCGACGGGTGCTGCTCGTCACCGGTGGCCGGTCGTTCGACGCCTCCGGCGCCGCCCGCATCCTGCCCCGGCTCGCGCAGGTGGCGGCGGTGGAGCGGTGGAGCGGGGTGCCGGAGAGCCCGGACGCCGCCGACCTGCTGCCCGGCCTGCAGCTGTTCGACCGGTTCCGGCCCGACCTGGTGCTGGCGGTCGGCGGCGGCAGCGTCATGGACGCCGCCAAGCTGCTGTGCGCGTACGCCGGGACCACCGATCTCGCCCGGCTGCGCGACCGGATCCGGGCCGGTGGCCCGGTCACCACCCGTGAGCCCGGCCTGGTGGCGGTGCCGACGACCTGCGGCTCGGGCAGCGAGGCCACCTCGTTCGCGGTGGTCTACCTGGGGGAGGAGAAGTTCTCGGTGGCCGGCCCGGTGCTGCGGCCGGACGTCGCCGTGCTCGATCCGCAGCTCGTGACGACCGCCCCGGCGTACACCAGGGCGGCCGCCGGCATGGACGCGGTGGCGCAGGCGGTGGAGAGCCTGTGGGCGGTCGGCGCCACCGACACCAGCCGCCGATGGGCGCGGCACGCACTGCGGTTGCTGCTGCCCGCGGCGGAGCGGTTCGCCACCGCGCCGGACGTCGACGGCGCCCGGGCGATGGTGATCGGCGCCCACCTGGCCGGCCGCGCGATCGACATCTCGAAGACGACCGGTGCGCATGCACTGTCCTATGCGATCACCAAGCGGTACGGGGTGGCGCACGGGCACGCGGTGGCGTTGACGCTCGGTGGTTTCCTGCACACGCACCACGACGCGGAACCCTCCCGACTGCTGGTCGACCCGGCGACGCACGCGGCGGTCATGGCCGAGCTGCGGCGGTACTTCGGCGCCCGGGACGGCCGGACACTGCGGGAGGCGTTCGAACGCCTCGCCCGCGGCACCGGCTTGACCCTCGGCCTCGCGGCCATCGGTGCGGACACCCCGGAGGCGCGGGCATCCCTCGCCTCAGCAGTCAATGTGGAGCGTTTGTCCAACAATCCGGTCCGGTTCACGCAGAAAGCGTTGGTACGCCTCGTCAACGACGTTGCGTGACGTGATCGCTACTTATTGATGGCGGGACATGCACCCGATCGGGTGAGACTTGATGTAACTGCATGAACGCCTGGACCGGTACTGCACCGCTTTGCAAACTTCCAGTATTCCAACTGTTCTCGCTAGACTGTCTCGGCTGACCGGTACGGCCGGGCCGGTGGTCGGCAACGGTTGACCTGGGGTGGGCCGTCCGTCCGTACTCGACACGATGCCCCGGAAGCGGCACAACCGGCTACGGGGAGTAGGGAGACGGTGAGTTTGACGGCGACGAAGGTAGGCGAAGGGACGAACAGCCGGGTCAGCTACCGCGCTCTGCAGGCTCGGCACCTGGACGAGCTGCTGCGGGAACGCACCAGCATGAGCGAGGAGGAACGGCTCCAGGCGCGTGCAGTGGCCGCCGTCTTTCCGTTCCGCACCAACCAGTACGTGGTGGACGAACTGATCGACTGGTCCGCGGTGCCTGACGATCCGATCTTCCGTCTGACGTTCCCGCAACCCGGCATGCTGTCACCGCAGGATCTGGCACGGATGACGGCGCTGCTCCGCGACGGCGCACCGCCGGAACAGGTGCAGGCGGCGGCCAACGAGATCCGTTTGCGCCTCAACCCTCACCCGTCCGGCCAGATCGACGACAACGCACCTGTCCTCAACGGCAGAAGACTGTCCGGACTCCAGCACAAGTACGACGAGACCCTGCTGGTCTTCCCCAAACAGGGGCAGACCTGTCACGCGTACTGCACGTACTGCTTCCGGTGGCCGCAGTTCGTCGGCATCCCGGAACTCAAGATCGCCACCGACGACGCGGAGGCGATGGTCGCGTACCTGCGGGCGCACCCGGAGATCACCAGCGTGCTGATCACCGGCGGTGACGCCCTCATCATGGGCACCGGGGTGCTGCGGCGGTACATCGAGCCGTTGCTGGAGATGGACACGATCGAGTCGGTGCGGCTGGGCACCAAGGCGCTCAGCTACTGGCCGTACCGGTTCCTCACCGACCCGGACGCCGACGACCTGCTGGGGCTGTGCCGGCAGGTGGTGGAGTCGGGTCGCAACCTCGCTCTGATGGCGCACTTCTCGCACCCGCGGGAGCTGGAGACCGACGCGGTGCGGCAGGCGATCCGGCGACTGCTCGACGTCGGCGTGGTCATCCGTTCGCAGGCGCCGCTCATCCGCGGCGTCAACGACGACCCGCGGACCTGGGCCACCATGTGGCGGATGCAGGTGTCGCTCGGCGTGGTGCCGTACTACATGTTCGTCGAGCGCGACACCGGCCCGCAGGACTACTGCGCGGTGCCGCTGGCCCGGGCGTGGGAGATCTACCGCGACGCGTACGCGCAGGTCTCCGGCCTGGCGCGGACCGTGCGCGGGCCGACGATGTCCGCCCACCCGGGCAAGGTCTGCGTCGACGGGATCGCGCAGGTGGGCGACGAGAAGGTCTTCGTGCTGCGGATGCTGCAGGCGCGGGACTCCCAGTTGGTGGGCCGGCCGTTCTTCGCCCAGTACGACCCGGACGCGACCTGGCTGACCGA
>CAZSNW010000082.1:0-10879 GCA_964608245.1 uncultured Micromonosporaceae bacterium | reverse complement strand
GCTCCGGTTCGATCACATGCTCCCGGATGTCCGGGGTGAGCAGCTCCTCCAGCGAGATGTCGCCGGCGTGCTGAGAGGAGACCACGATCGTGTGCAGCCGGACCGGGGTCATCCCCTCGTACTCGATCGTGACCTGCGTCTTGCCGTCCGGCCGCAGGTACGGCACGGTGCCGTCCTTGCGGACGGCGGCGAGCCGCCGGGCCAGCCGGTGCGCCAGCGCGATCGGCAGCGGCATCAGCTCCGGCGTCTCGGTGCAGGCGAAGCCGAACATCATGCCCTGGTCGCCGGCGCCCTGGAGGTCCATGGGGTCGACCGCCTCGCCCGTGCGGGCCTCCAAGGCGTGGTCCACGCCCTGGGCGATGTCCGGCGACTGCGCGCCGATCGACACGTTGACGCCGCACGAGGCGCCGTCGAAACCCTTCTTGGACGAGTCGTAGCCGATGGCCAGGATGGTGTTGCGGACGATCTCCGGGATGTCGGCGTACGCCGTGGTGGTCACCTCACCGGCCACGTGCACCTGGCCGGTGGTGATCAGGGTCTCCACCGCCACCCGACTGCGGGGATCCTGCGCCAGCAGCGCGTCCAGGATGCCGTCGCTGATCTGGTCAGCGATCTTGTCAGGGTGGCCCTCGGTGACCGACTCGGATGTGAACAGACGGCGAGACACGTTACTCCTTCGGTAGAGGGCAACAGCACGGCGTCACTCGGAGCCTACCGAGAGTTCCCACCCCGGGAGGGCGCTCCGGCGCCTTTGTGGATGATATGCGACATCAGGCCGACCCAAGGTGTGCTCTTGCGAGATCGAGAACACGGTCGGCCAGTTCGTCCTTGCTCTGCGGCGGCAGATCGGTCCGGCCGCCGTCGGCGGTGAGCACGACGGCCTGGTTGGTCTCGGTGCCGAACCCGCGCTGTCGCCCCTCGGCGTCCGGTCCCACCTCGTTGAGCACGACCAGGTCGGCGCCCTTGGCGACCAGCTTGGCCCGGGCGTTGGCCAGCGCCTGCTCACCGCCGACCGTCTCGGCGGCGAAGACCACCAGCACCTGCCCGGGGCGCTTGGCCGCCCCCACCTCGGCGGCGATGTCCGCAGTGGGCACCAGGTGCAGCACCGGCGCCCGGTCGCCCTCCTTCTTGATCTTGTGCTCGGCGACCTCCGCCGGCCGGAAGTCGCACGGGGCGGCGGCCATCACCACCAGGTCGGCGGTGGCGGCCGCGGCCACGGTGGCGGCCCGCATCTGTTCGGTGGTCTCCACCCGGACCACCTCCACCCCGGCCGGGTCGGGCAGCGACGTGTTGGCCGCGATGAGCGTGACCGCCGCGCCCCGGGCGGCGGCCGCCCGCGCGAACGCGTAGCCCTGCTTGCCCGAGGAGCGGTTGCCGAGGAACCGCACCGGGTCCAGCGGCTCGCGGGTGCCACCGGCGGTCACCACCACCCGGCGACCGGCGAGGTCGGCCGGGTGCGGCCCGCCGCGGGCGAGCAGCCGCAGCGCCACCGCGGCGATCTCCTCCGGCTCCGGCATCCGCCCCTTGCCGGTGTCCGGTCCGGTCAGCCGACCCGTCGCCGGCTCCAGCACCACCTGACCGCGCCGGCGCAGCGTGTCGACGTTGGCCACGGTGGCCGGGTGCTCCCACATCTCGGTGTGCATCGCCGGCGCGTACACCACCGGGCAGCGCACCGTCAGCAGGGTGTTGGTGAGCAGGTCGTCGGCGATGCCGTTGGCGGCCCGGGCGAGCAGGTCGGCGGCGGCGGCGGCGACCACCACCAGCTCGGCCTCGCGGCCCAAGCGGACGTGCGGCACCTCCCACGCGTGGTGCCACACGTCCTCGGCCACCGGCTCGCCGGAGAGCGCCTCCCAGGTCGGGCGTCCGACGAACCGCAGGGCGGCGGCGGTCGGGATCACCCGCACCCGGTGCCCGGCTTCGGTGAACAGCCGCACCAGCTCACACGACTTGTAGGCGGCGATACCGCCGGCTACCCCCAGGACGATGCGCGCCACCGGCCACGCACGCCCCGGTCAGCTCTCGGTGGGCTCGGCCCGCAGCAGACCGCTGTTGATCTCGCGCAGCGCGATGGACAGCGGCTTCTCCTGCGGCGTCGTCTCGACCAGAGGACCGACGTACTCGAGCAGACCCTCGCCGAGCTGGCTGTAGTACGCGTTGATCTGACGGGCCCGCTTCGCCGCGAAGATGACCAGCGCGTACTTGGACGAGGTGCGCTCCAGCAGCTCGTCGATGGGAGGGCTGGTGATCCCCTCGGGTTGAGCGACGGTTCCTGCCACGGTTCTGTCTCCTCGATCAGCCGCCCGGCCACCGGGCGGCTCGTTGTCCAACGCCCATGGTAGAGGGCGGACGCTCGCGGCCGACGACAGCGCGGCCCCCTGGTCGCCCTATAACAGCGCCGGCGAGCCGAGCAGGCTCACCAACTCGTCGGCGGCGCGGACCACGGAGTCGTTGACGATGGTGACGTCGAACTCCGGTTCGGCCGCCAGCTCCTCACGGGCGTGCTCGAGCCGCCGCCGGATGGTCTCCGGGTCGTCGGTGCCCCGGCCGATCAGACGCCGCTTGAGCTCCTCCCAGCTCGGCGGCGCGAGGAACACCAGGCGCGCGTCCGGCATCCGCTGCCGGATCTGCCGGGCGCCCTGCAGGTCAATCTTGAGCAGGACGGGCTCGCCCTGCTGCAGCCGGCGCATCACCGGCGCCCGCGGGGTGCCGTAGAGGTGGCCGGCGAACTCCGCCCACTCCAGCAGCTCGTCGGCGTCCCGCAGCCGCTCGAACTCCTCGCGGTCGACGAAGAAGTAGTGCACCCCGTGAACCTCGGCGGGGCGGCGGGGCCTGGTGGTCACCGACACCGACAGCCACACCCAAGGCGAGCGCGCCCGGACCATCTCGATCACACTGTCCTTCCCGACCCCGGAGGGGCCGGACAGGACAGTCAACCGAGGGGCCGGGCGCGCGTCGTCGGTGAGTTTGTCCACTACTCGTTTCTACCCGGTCCGGGCCACCTCAGGCCGCGAACTCGTTGAGCAGCGCCTTCCGCTGCTGCTCGCCGAGACCACGCAGGCGGCGGCTCTCGGCGATCTTCAGCCTCTCCATCGTCTGCATGGCCTTGACCTTGCCGATGCCCGGCAGGGCCTGCAGCACCGTGGAGACCTTGAGCTTGCCGACGACATCGTCGTTCTCAGCCCTGGCCAGCAGGTCGGCGAGGCTGATCTCGCCCTTCTTGAGCTGTTCCTTCAGGTCCGCGCGGGCCTTACGAACCTCAGCCGCCTTCGCGAGCGCCGCAGCCCGCTGTTCCGGACTCAGAGTGGGGAGGGGCACCAGTTCTCCTCAGTTCCGTCGCGTCGGGTCCGACGCGTCCTGTGACAACTTGTGTTGCAGGTGCACACTAGCGGTGCATCGGCCCAGCAAGTTAGCCGCCCCCAGGGGTTTTCGGCAACACCGGCACGCTGTCAATTTCGCCGCCGATCCGATGTGTGACGGAACACACCATATGTTCACCCGTCACGGGGACCCGGTCAGCGCCGCCCGACAGGCCTCCTGCAGGCGGTCGACCGCCGCCCGCAGCCCGTCCGGATCGGGGCCGGCGCGCAGCACCTCGCGGGAGTACGTCGGCAGCACCCGCTCCGTGCGGTCGCCGAACACCCGTCGCAGGTCCTCCGCCCGGCCGCCCTGCGCCCCCATGCCGGGCACCAGCACGGGTCCGGCGAGCCGCGACAGGTCCACCCCCGGGTCGCCGATGTTGCCGGCCACCACCAGGCCGAGACTGTCCGGCCCGGCCGGGTGGTCGCCGGCCAGGCGTACCACCTCGTCGACCACGTGCTGCGCCACGCTGCGGCCGTCCGCCAGCCGCGCCTGCTGCACGGTCTTTGCCTCCGGGTTGGAGGTGCGGCAGAGCACGAACACCCCGCCGCCGTGCTCCAGCGCCGCGCCCACCAGCGGCGACAGCGACCCCACGCCCAGGTACGGGTGGGCGGTCACCGCGTCGGCCCGCAGCGGACTGTCCGGCCGCAGGTACGCGTCGGCGTAGCCGGCCACGGTCGACCCGATGTCACCCCGCTTGACGTCGAGCAGCACCAGCGCGCCGGCCTCCCGCGCGGCGGCCACCGCCTCCTCCAGCACCGCGATCCCGCGCGAGCCGAACCGTTCGAAGAAGGCGATCTGCGGCTTGACCACCGCCACCCGGTCGGCCAGCGCCGCCACCACCGTCCGCGTGAACGCGGCGAGCCCCGCCGGGTCGTCGGACAGCCCCCACGCCCGCAGCAGTTCGGCGTGCGGGTCGATCCCCACGCACAGCGGGCCGCGCGCCCGCACCGCCTCCCGCAGACGCTGTCCGAAGGTCACCGTCACCCCTCCTCCATCCCGCGGTCGGCGCCGGTCGCCGCCCGCACCGCCGCGGTGATCCCGTCCACCAACGTCGTGAGGTCCGAGTCGGTCACCACGTACGGCGGCATGGTGTAGATCAGGTCGCGGAACGGCCGCAGCCACACCCCACGCTCCACCGCGGCGGCGGTGGCCGCCGGCACGTCCACCGGCCGGTCGAGCTGCACCACCCCGATCGCGCCGAGCACCCGGACGTCGGCCACCCCCGGTCGGCCGCGCAGCGGTAGGAGACCCTCCCGCAGCGCCGTCTCGATCCGCACCACCTCGCCCCGCCCGTCCCGGGACAGCAACAGGTCCACGGACGCGCCGGCGACGGCGCACGCCAGCGGGTTACCCATGAACGTCGGCCCGTGGGCGAGCACCGGCACCTCACCGGTGCGGATGCCCTCGGCCACCTCCGGGGTGCACAGGGTCGCGGCCAGCGACAGGTAGCCGCCGGTGAGCGCCTTGCCCAGGCACATGACGTCCGGGGTGACGCCGGCGTGGTCGGCGGCGAACAGCTTTCCGGTCCGCCCGAACCCGGTGGCGATCTCGTCGAAGATGAGCAGCACGTCGTACGCCCGGGTGAGCTCCCGGAGCACGGTGAGGTACCCGGGGTGGTGGAAGGTCATCCCCCCGGCGCCCTGCACCACCGGCTCGACGATCACCGCCGCCAGCTCGTCGGCGTGCCGGGCCAGCGCCGCCTCCACCTCGTCCACCCAGGACTGCGGCGGCGGGGTGTCGAACCCGGTGGGCGGGGCGGAGACGAACACCTGCTCGGGCAGCACCCCGCGCCACAGCGCGTGCATCCCGCCGACCGGGTCGCACACGCTCATCGGGTGGAACGTGTCCCCGTGGTAACCGCCGCGCCAGGTGAGCAGGCGCCGCTTGCCGGGGCGGCCGCGGGAGCGCTGGTACTGCAGGCACATCTTGATGGCCACTTCGACCGACACCGACCCGGAGTCGGAGAAGAACACGTGCTCAAGGCCGTCGGGGGTGAGCTCCACCAGCCGGCGGGCCAGCCGCACCGCGGGTTCGTGGGTCAGCCCGCCGAACATCACATGGCTCATCCGCTCGAGTTGCCCGCGGGCCGCCGCGTCCAGCACCGGGTGCCGGTAGCCGTGCACCGCCGCCCACCAGCTGGACATGCCGTCGACCAGCTCGCGACCGTCGGCCAGCCGCAGGCGTACGCCCTCGGCCGACTCCACCAGGTAGGGCTGGTTGGTCGCCGGCATCGGCGCGTACGGGTGCCAGACGTGTGCGGCGTCCAGGGCCAGGATCGTCGCGATCTCCTCCGGGGTCACGTGACCGAGTCTCCCAGGCGTACGACGCCGCCCCTCAGACGCTCGGCGACCGCCCGCACCAGCGCCGGCCCGTGGTAGACGAAGCCGGTGTACAGCTGCACGAGGTCCGCCCCGGCGTCCACCAGCCTCGCCGCGTCGTCCGGGTCGGCGATGCCGCCCACCCCGATCACCGGCAGCGCGCCGCCGGTCTCCCGGTGGACGAACGCCACCACCTCCCGGGTACGCGCGGCCAGCGGCCGGCCGGACAGCCCGCCCTCCTCCTCGGCGGCCGCCCGGTCGGACGGGTGGACGCCGGGCCGGGCGATTGTGGTGTTGGTGGCGATCACCCCGGCGGCGCCGCGGTCCAGGCAGACCTGGAGCACCTCGGCGACCGCCTGGTCGGTGAGGTCCGGGGCGATCTTGACCAGCACGGGCCGGTCCCCCACCAGCGCGGCGAGCAGCTCGTCGAGCAGCGCCCGGTCCTGCAGCCGGCGCAGCCCGGGGGTGTTGGGCGAGGAGACGTTGACCGCCAGATAGTCGCCGTGCCCGGCGAGGATCTCCGCGGCGGCCACGTAGTCGGCCACCGCCTCCGACAGCGGGGTCACCCGCGACTTGCCCAGCGAGATGCCCAGCGGCACCGGCAGCGGCCTCAGCGCGGCGAGCCGCTCCGCCAGCGCCGCGGCGCCGGCGTTGTTGAAGCCCATCCGGTTGACCAGGGCGCCGCTTGCAGGCAGCCGGAACAGCCGGGGCCGCGGGTTGCCCGGCTGCGGGTGCCGGGTGACCGTGCCCACCTCGACGAAGCCGAAGCCGAGCGCCGGCCAGACCGGCAGCGCCACCCCGTCCTTGTCCATCCCGGCGGCCAGGCCCACCCGGTTGGGGAACTCCACCCCGAACAGGGTCACCGGCGCGCGGACCGCGTAGCGCCGGCGCAGCGCCGCCAGGACCAGCGGGCGCCGCGACAGGCGGGTCAGCCGGCGCAACGTCCACTCGTGCGCCGCCTCCGCGTCGCCGTCCCCGATGCGGAACAGCCACGGCCTAAGGGTCCGCTCATACAGCATCGGCGGCATCCTGCCACGACCGGTCCGGCCAGTGCCGGCGGGCGACCTCGACCAGCCGCGCACGGGTGGCGTCGTCGCACAGGGCACCGGCGAGCCCCGCGGCGTACGCGTCGGCTGGGTCCACCCCGAGCCGGGCGGCGATCCGGTACTCGCGCCCCAGGTCGGTGTCGAACATCGCCGGGTCGTCGGTGTTGACCGTGCAGGCCACCCCGGCCGCCCGCAGGGCCGGCAACGGGTGCCGGTCGAGCGACTCCACCACCCTCGTCCGCAGGTTGGAGGTGGGGCACACGTCCAGCACCAGGCCACGGTCGACGATCTCGGCCAGCAGCGCCGGGTCCTCCGCCGCCCCGATGCCGTGCCGGATCCGTGCCGGGTCGAACTCCAGCACCTCGCGGACCGAGGCGGCGCCGGCGGTCTCCCCCGCGTGCGGCACCAGCCCCAGCCCGCCGTCGCGGGCGACGGCGAACGCCTTGGCGTAGCGGTCGGCCGGGCAGGCGGTCTCCATCCCGCCGATGCCGAGCCCGACCACGCCCCGGTCGGCGTACCGCACCGCCCACTGCGCCACCTCGACCGCGATCGCGGGGTCCAGGCCCCGGTGCAGGTCGGGGGTGAACCGCACGGTCACCCCGTACCGTTCGTACGCCTCGACGGCGCCGTCGGCGTACCCGGCGAAGATCTCGGCCACCGGGACGCCGCGCTCCATGCGCTCCCCGGGCGAGAAGATGCCCTCCAGGTACACCGCGCCGAACCCGGCCGCCTCCGCGGCGTAGTCGACCACCACCCGGCGGAAGTCGTCGCCGGTACGCAGGCAGTTGGTGGTGAGGACCCACACCTCGATGAAGTGCCGGAAGTCGGTGAACCGGTACAGCTCCCGCAGGCCCTCCTCGGTGTCGGCGGGCAGCGCGATCCCGTTGCGGCGGGCGATCGCGAGCAGAGTGGCCGGCCGCACCGTGCCCTCCAGGTGCACGTGCAGCTCGATCTTGGGGGCGGCGTCGACGTCGGCGGACGTGGAGCGGTCGGTCTCGGGGCTCACGCCTTCGCAGCCTACGCGGACACCCACGGTGGCCGGTCGGTACGCCCGCGGCGGCCGCCTCCGGTCACACCCGGGGCGGTCCGCCTGCGGGTGCCGCGGCGGGCGCGTACGCCGGTACCGGCCGGGCGGTCGGGGCGTTCGAAGCGGGAGGCGTGTGTCCACTAGTGACAACACGGCCGGGACAGTCCGCCACGGATCGGTTACGGTCGACGCGTCCGCACCGTGTGCGAGGAGGTTCCGTGGCGCGGCGTCGAGACGTGCTCCGGTGGGGTCTGGCGGGTGTCCTCGGGCTCGCGGCTCCGGGGGCGACGGTCGCGCTGGCCAACGGTTGGCCGGTACCGCGCCCGTTGCCCGGCCCCGGGCCGACCCCGAGCGGCACCCCCTCGCCGACCCCGTCGCCACCGGTCACGCCCTTCACCATCCCGCTCACGCTGCCGCCGGTGGCCCGACCCACCTCCACCGACGGCGGGGTCGACCGCTACGACATCCGGCAGCGGGTCGGGCGTCAGCGGATCCTGCCCGGTGTGGACACCGAGATCTGGGGGTACGAAGGCGTCTTCCCCGGCCCCACCATCGAGGCCCGGCGCGGCCGGCCGGTGGAGGTGACCCACCACAACGAACTGCCGGTCCCCACCGTGGTGCACCTGCACGGCGCGGTGGCCGCGCCCGAGCACGACGGCTACCCGACCGACCTCGTGCTGCCGGCGGACGGCGACTGGGAGGACGACCCCGGGGTGGTGGCGCACCGCCGGTGGACCGTGGGCGGCATCGTGCTGGGCAGCCGCACCTACGTCTACCCGAACGACCAGCCGGCGGCCACGCTGTGGTACCACGACCACCGGATGGGCTTCAGCGGCCCGCAGCAGTACCGCGGGCTGGCCGGCTTCTACCTGCTGCGCGACGAGGTCGAGGACGCGCTGCCGCTGCCCAGCGGCGAACGCGAGCTGCCGCTGATGCTCGCCGACCGGACCTTCGACGCCGACGGGTCGCTGTTCTACCCGTCACTGGACCCCACCCTGCGGGTGCCCGGGGTGGAGCTCGCCTACCACCACAGCGGGATGCTCGGTGACACCGTCACCGTCAACGGGGTGGCCTGGCCCTACCACGAGGTCAAGCGGGCGCTCTACCGGCTGCGCCTGGTCAACGCGGCCAACGCCCGGGTGTTCCAGCTGGAGCTCGACCCGCCCCCGCCGGACGGGCAACCGGCGTTCGTGCAGATCGGTAGCGACCTGGGGCTGCTGCCCCGCCCGCAGCGACTGGAGCGGGTGGTGATCTCCCCCGGCGAACGGTACGACCTGCTGGTCGACTTCTCCGCCTACCCGGCCGACACGCAGGTCACACTGCTCAACACGCTGGAGACCGGGCTGCTCGGGGTGGTGATGCGGTTCGTCGTCGGCGGCACGGCCACCGACGACGCCCGGATCCCGGAGCGGCTCGCCCCCGAGGACCCGCCACCACCACCGCCGTCGGTCGCCACCCGCACCTTCAGCTTCCTCAGCGGACCGGAGGGCACCGGCCTGCCGGGCATGATCAACATGCAGGTGTTCCACGGTGGACGCACCGACGCGCAGCCGACACTCGGCAGCACCGAGATCTGGGACCTCACCGCCGACCCGCAGCACCCGATCCACCTGCACCTGGCCCGGTTCCGGGTGCTGCAGCGCGACGGCGGGCCGCCGGCGGCGCAGGACGCCGGCTGGAAGGACACCGTGTTCGTGCCGGAGGGCGGGGTCCGGGTCGCCGTCACCTTCGAGGGTTTCCGGGGTCGGTACGTGTTCCACTGCCACAACCTGGAGCACTCCGACGCCGGCATGATGGCCAACATGGACGTGGTATGAGCAACCGTCGACGCCCCGCGCGCACCGCCACCGCCGGCCCCCGACCACCGGTGCGGCCACCGGCCGCCCGCCGGGTGGCGCACCGGCCGGGCGCGACGCCACCGGCGGCCGCCCTCCGGTCGACGCAGGCGGCACCCGGTAGGACCACCGCCTGGCTGCTCGCCCTGCTCGCGGTGGCCGCGGAGGCGGGTCACCTGGTGGCGGCGCTCGTGGAGTGGCCGCAGGCGCCCTGGCGTGGGGCCTACCACGTGCTGGTCGGCGGACTGCTCGGGGTGGTGGCGGCGCTGGCCACCGACCGCGGGGGTCGGGTGCGGACGGTCGTCGCGGCGACGGTGGGCCTCCTCGGCCCGACCGCGTGGTTGACCAGCGCGCTGGCCGGGGTGGCGGTGTGGCACGCCAGTCCGCTGCCGCTCCCGGTGGCGGTCACCGGCGCCGAGCTCGTGCTCGTCGTCGTGCTGTCCGGGCTGTGGAGCACCCCGCGCGTACCGGGGGCCGACGCCCGGCCACCGACGTGAGGCGCGGGCGCCGGCCCGGACGGCTCACCGCAGCTGCCGGTGCAGCTCCTGCAGCGGACGCACCGCCAGCTCGCCCCGGATGAGCGCCTCGATGCCCATCACCGCGGCCGCGGCCCCCGGCACCGTGGTGGCGCAGGGCACGTCCTTCCCCACCGCGGCGGTCCGGATCTCGTACCCGTCCTGCCGCACCTCCGGCGCCGCACCCTCCGGGGTGTTGATCACCAGCGCCACCTTGCCGGAGCGCACCAGCGAGACCGCGTCCGAGCCGTCGCTCTCGTGCCGCTTGGACACCAGCTCGCACTCGATGCCGTACCGGCGCAGCACCTCGCCGGTGCCGGCGGTCGCCACGATCCGGAACCCCAGGTCGGCCAGGCGCTTCACCGGGAAGATCATCGCGCGCTTGTCCCGGTTGGCCACCGTCACCAGCACGGTGCCGGACACCGGCAGCGACCCGAACGCCGCCGCCTGCGACTTGGCGAACGCGGGGCCGAACCCGGTGTCGATCCCCATCACCTCGCCGGTGGACTTCATCTCCGGCCCGAGCAGGGAGTCGATCCCGCCGCCGGACGGGGTACGGAACCGCTTGAACGGCAGCACCGCCTCCTTGACCGCGATCGGCCCGCCCGGGGGCAGGTCCCCGCCGTCGCCGGTCGGCGGCAGCAGACCCTCGGCCCGCAGCTCCGCGATGGTGGCGCCGAGCATGATCCGGGCGGCCGCCTTGGCCAGCGGCACCCCGGTGGCCTTGGAGACGAACGGCACCGTGCGGGACGCGCGCGGGTTCGCCTCCAGCACGTAC
>CAZSNW010000081.1:0-11055 GCA_964608245.1 uncultured Micromonosporaceae bacterium | reverse complement strand
CCACGGCGGTGGCGCTGGCGGCGGCCCTGGGCGCCGAGGAGTGCGAGATCTACACCGACGTGGACGGCGTCTACACCGCCGATCCGCGGATCGTTCCCAACGCGCGCCACATCGCGCAGATCACCTACGAGGAGATGCTGGAGCTGGCCGCCAGCGGTGCGAAGGTGCTGCACCTGCGCGCGGTGGAGTACGCCCGACGCTCGGGGATCCCGATCCGCGTCCGCTCCTCGTACTCCAACAAGCCCGGCACCCTGGTCGTCGGCTCGATGGAGGACATTCCCGTGGAACAGGCGATGATCACCGGCGTCGCGCACGACCGGAGCGAGGCGAAGATCACCGTGGTGGGCGTGCCGGACGAACCCGGGCAGGCCGCCCGCGTCTTCGAGGCGATCGCGGCCGTGGACGTCGACGTCGACATGATCGTCCAGAACATCTCGACCGGCACCACCGCCACCGACGGTCCGCGCACCGACATCTCGTTCACCGTGCCGCGGGCCGACGGACCGGCGGCGATGGCGGCGTTGGCGAAGATCAAGGACAAGGTCGACTTCCGGGACCTGCTCTACGACGACCACATCGGCAAGGTGTCGCTGGTCGGCGCCGGGATGCGCTCCCACCCGGGGGTGGCCGCCCGGTTCTTCGCCGCGCTGGGGGAGGCCGGGGTCAACGTGGAGATGATCTCCACTTCGGAGATCCGAATCTCGGTGGTGTGCCGCGACAGCGACGTGGACGTCGCCGTACGCGCGATCCACGAGGCGTTCGCCCTCAACGGAGACGAGGAAGCGGTCGTTTACGCGGGGACCGGGAGGTGACCTCATGAGCCAGCCGGTGACCACCGGACTCGGGGGTACGGGCAGGCTGCCGACGCTGGCGGTGGTGGGAGCCACCGGCGCGGTCGGCACGGTCATGGTCGAGTTGCTGTCGTCCCGGCGCAACGTCTGGGGAGAGATCCGGCTCATCGCCTCCCCCAGGTCGGCCGGGCGGCGGATCACCGTCCGCGGCGAGGAGGTGACCGTCCAGGCGCTCTCGCCGGAGGTGTTCGACGGCGTCGACGTGGCGATGTTCGACGTGCCGGACGAGGTGGCGGCGGAGTGGGCGCCGGTCGCGGTGTCCGCCGGCGCGGTCGTGGTGGACAACTCCGCCGCGTTCCGGATGGACCCGGACGTGCCGCTCGTGGTGCCGGAGATCAACCCCGAGCGGGCGCGGGTGCGGCCGAAGGGCATCATCGCCAACGCCAACTGCACCACCCTGGCGATGATCGTGGCGGTGGCGCCGCTGCACCGCGAGTACGGCCTGCGGGAGCTGGTGCTCGCAAGCTACCAGGCGGTCTCCGGCTCGGGGGTGGCCGGCGTGGACGTACTCCACGACCAGCTGGTCAAGATCGCCGGCGACCGTACGCTCGGCACCCGGGCCGGCAACGTCCGGCAGGTGGTCGGCGAGGAACTCGGCCCGTTCCCCGCGCCGATCGCGCTCAACGTGGTGCCGTGGGCGGGTTCGCTGCGGGACGCCGGCTGGTCGTCGGAGGAGATGAAGCTCCGCAACGAATCCCGCAAGATCCTCGGTCTGCCCGACCTGAAGGTGTCGGCCACCTGCGTGCGCGTACCGGTGGTCACCGGCCACTCGGTGGCGGTGCACGCGGTGTTCGCCAGCGAGGTGGACGCGGACGGGGCGCGGGACCTGCTGCGGCAGGCGCCGGGGGTGCTGCTGGTCGACGACCCGGCCACCGGTGAGTTCCCCATGCCGATCGACGCGGTCGGCACCGACCCGGTCTGGGTGGGGCGGATCCGGCGGTCCCTGGACGACCCGCGGGCGCTGGACTTCTTCGTCACCGGCGACAACCTGCGCAAGGGGGCGGCGCTCAACACCGCCCAGATCGCCGAGCTGGTCGCCGAGGAGCTCTCCCGCGCCTGACGGGCCGTACGAGGCTTCACAGCTGCCCGGCGGGCGTCCGCCCGGCCGCATCCGGCCGGACGGACGCCGCGCGGCGGTCTCAGCCGGGGGCGCCGTCTCAGCCGGGGTGCCGTCTCGGACGGGGCGCGGTCTCGGGCGGGGTTAACACCCGGACGGGTCGACCCCCGGCGGCGGGGCGCTCAGGAGGCCGGCGGCGGTGACGGCGCCGGCGGCTCGTGGTGCTGCTGCAGCTTGCCCTGCAGCTGCTCCCACTGGGTCAGCTGGTGGTTGAGCGCCTTCATGATCTCGAAGATCTGCTCGGGCCGGATGCGTACCCGCGCCACCATCCGGGCGGTGACGTTGAGCACCTGCTGCCCGTCCACCTCGATCAGCTGCGGCGGGTTGGTGTGAACCGAGAAGTCCAGGATGAACTGGTGGGGTTGGTGCCACACACTGACGAAGTCGGCGTAGACCCCGGCCTCCACCTCGGGGGTCGTCGAGATGGTGAGCCGACGGGGTGGCATGGGCTGGCTCGGCTGGCTCATGGATGAAGGCTACTCGGTTCCGCGTCCCCTGAGCCCCGCTCCGGATCTCGTCGTCCCGACCGGGTGCGTGTGATGCCGGCGCGAACCGGGTAGCAGCCATCCGCGTACGCCCGGTGCGTCCCGACGCGTACGCCCGGGGGTGGTGACGGTGGCACGTGTCAAGCCGGTGAAGCGCAGCAGGGCACTGGGTGTCCCGCTGACACCCAAGGCGGCCCGGATCATGGAGAGCCGGCCCTACCGGCCGGGTGAGCACGGTCGGAAGCGGATCCGGCCCAGCGACTACCGGGAGCGGCTGGTGGAGAAGCAGCGGCTGCAGGCCCAGTACGCGCTCCGCGAGCGCCAGCTGCGCAACGCGGTGGGCCGGGCGGCCCGCCGCCCCGGGCGTACCGGGGAGATGCTGATCTCCGACCTGGAGACCCGGCTGGACGCGCTGGTGCTGCGCTCCGGGTTCGCCCGCACCATCTACCAGGCGCGGCAGGCGGTCAGCCACGGGCACATCCGGGTGGACGGGCGGCGGGTGGACAAGCCGTCCTACCGGGTCCGGCCCGGGCAGGTGATCGAGGTGTCCGAGCGCAGCCGCCGGATGCTGCCGTTCGAGGAGGCGGCGCAGGGCGCGTTCGCCGAGACCCACCCGCCGTACCTGGCGGTGGAGCTGCCGGAGCTCAAGGCCACCCTGCTGCGCCAACCCGAGCGCCCCGAGGTGCCGGTGGTCTGCGACGAGACCAAGGTGGTCGAGTACTACGCCCGCTGACCTTCTCCGACAACTGCGGCGAAGTTGTCGCTCCGGAGGGCCTTCCTTCGACAACTGCGGCGAAGTTGTCGTCTCAAGGGGGCTCTCTGCGACAACTGCGGCGAAGTTGTCGCCAAACGGTCGAGGTTTGACGTGGCCTGCGGCGGGGAACGGCTCGCCGGTCCGGTCGTGGCGCGACCACGGTCCGCCGTGGTGGCGGCCGGGGAGGGGGTGCCATGAGCGAGCAGAGGGACTACGAAGACCTGTGGACCGACGACGAGCTGGCCGACGGGGTGGACGCCCCGTTCGGACCGTTCGCCGAGGAGCCGGAGGCGGACGACGAGATCCTCATGGCCGAGCCGATGGACGACGACCCCCCGTACCGGGTCGATGAACCGTGACCCGGACGGCGGCGGCCGACCCGCCGAGGCCGCCGAGGCGGTCGTCACCGCGGTCGAGGTGACCGTCGACGGGCTGCGGCTCGCCGCGGACCGCACCATGCCGCCCCGGCCACGGGGGGTGGTGCTGTTCGCCCACGGCTCCGGCAGCTCCCGCCACAGTCCGCGCAACCGGCGGGTCGCCTCCCACCTGGTCGGGCACGGGTTCGGCACGGTGCTGGCGGACCTGCTCACCGAGGACGAGGAACAGCGGGACGTCCTCACCGCCGAACTGCGGTTCGACATCGGGTTGCTCGCCGAGCGGGTGACCGCGCTGGTGGACTGGGCCGCCACCACCCCGCCCACCGCCGGGCTTCCGGTCGGGCTGTTCGGCGCCAGCACCGGGGCGGCCGCGGCGCTGGTGGCCGCCGCCGGCCGGCCCATGGTGGTGCGGGCCGTGGTGTCCCGGGGCGGCCGTCCGGACCTCGCCGGGCGCAGCGCGCTGGCCGCGGTACGCGCACCCACCCTGCTCGTGGTCGGCGGGAACGATCCGCAGGTGCGGCTGCTCAACGAGGACGCGGGGGCCGTGATGACCGCGCCGCACCGGCTGCACGTGGTGCCGGACGCGACCCACCTGTTCGAGGAGCCCGGAGCGCTGGACGAGGTCGCCGAGGTCGCCTCCCAGTGGTTCCTGCACCACCTGGCGGCGTCGGCGGGCAGGCCCGACGGCTCGGGGCGGTGAGCACCACGGCGGCGCCGGGCCGGCGCCGGTCAGGCCGACGAGTCCTCGTCGGACAGCGGCACCGACCACTCGACGAGCGTGCCGCCCAGGTCGCTGCCGCGCACCGCGAAGGTGCCGCCGCGCCGCTCCGCCCGCTGTCGGAGGTTCGCCAGGCCGCTGCGCTCGGTCACCCCGGCCGGCCCGATCCCGTCGTCGGCGACCGTGACCGTCAGCCTGCCGTCGGAGACGGAGACCGTCACCTCCACCCGACCGGCGTGCGCGTGGCGTACCACATTGGACAGAGCTTCCTGGGTCACCGCCATCAGGTCCGGCCGCAGCTCGTCGCCGACCGCGTGGTCGACCGGGCCGATGGTGAGCAGCCGCGGGGAGAACCCCAGCGACTCGGCCGCCTGCGCGACCGCGGCGCGCAGCTCCGCGCGTACCGAGTCGGTGGCGGGCGGACGCAGCTCGAAGATCGCCGAGCGGATGTCGCGGATGGTGGCGTCCAGGTCCTCCACCGCGGCGGTGACCCGTTCGGTCACCTCCGGCCGGGTGGAGAGCCGGGCCGCGGTCTGCAGCTGCAGGCCGGTGGCGAACAGGCGCTGGATCACCACGTCGTGCAGGTCCCGCGCGATGCGCTCGCGGTCCTCCAGCACCGCGTACATCTCGCGCTCCTCCTGGGCCTGCACCCGCTCCAGCGCCAGCGCCGCGTGCGCGGCGAAGGTGGTCAGCATCGGCAGGTCGTCCTCGGCGCCGAGCCGCGGGCCGCCCGGGCGGTGGGCGGTCACCAGGATGCCGTAGAGGGTGTCCTGCACCACCAGCGGCGCCATCAGCGCCGGCCCGGTCGGCACCGGCGCCGGCCAGGAGGCCATCTTCTCGAGGGTCTCCACCGAGCGGTGGGTCCGTTCGGAGACCACCGCGGCGAACGGCGTGCCGGCCACCGCCAGCTCGGTGCCGACCAGCGCGGGCACCCCGTCGGCCACCTCCACCCGCAGCGTGTCGGCCGGCTGGTCGTACAGCAGGACCATCGCCAGCTCGGCCTCGGCCACCAGCCGCGCCCACCGGGCGATCAGCTGCAGCGCCTCGACGCGCCGGATGTCGCCCACCAGCGCGGTGGTGATCTCCGCGGTCGCGGCCAGCCAGCGTTCCCGGCGGTGCGCCACCTCGTAGAGCCGCGCGTTCTCCACGGTCACCCCGGCGGCGGTGGCCAGCGCCACCACGATCGCCTCGTCGTCCTCGCTGAACTCGTCCGCCCCCTGCTTCTCGGCCAGGTAGAGGTTGCCGAACACCTGGCCGCGCACGTGGATCGGCACCCCGAGGAAGCTGCGCATCCGGGGGTGGCCCGGCGGGAAGCCGTACGCCTTGGGGTGCCGGGTGACGTCGGCCAGCCGCAGCGGCCGCGGGTCCTCGATCAGCAGGCCGAGGACGCCCCGGCCGGCGGGCGGCTCGCCGATGGCCGCCCGTTCCTCGTCGTCGACCCCGTGGGTGATGAACTCGACCAGCCTGCGGTCCGGGCCGATCACGCCGAGCGCTCCGTAGCGGGCGCCGGCGAGCTGACAGGCGGCGGCGACGATCCGGTGCAGGGTGCTGCGCAGGTCCAGGTCACCGGCGATGGCCACCACCGCGTCGAGCAGCGCACGCAACCGTTCCCGACTGTCGACCACGTCGTGGACCCGGTCGAGCAGCTCGGCCAGCAGCTCGTCGAGGCGCACCCGCGAGAGCGGCCTCAGCCCGAGCGAGGGTTGGTCGGCCACGGCTCGATCGTACTCGTCGGGCCTGGTCACGTTCCTGATCATGCGCGGTCGTCCGCGGCGCCGACCCGGCCCGGGTCGGCACGGTTGCGTCGGCACCGGGCCTTTCGACCCGGCACCGACAGGGTCTTTCGTCCCGCGCAGGCGTCCCGTCCGCCTCTGCCGGTCACCGGTGCCCCGGGCATACGGTCGGATCACAGGTGAAGGAGGCGACGGCGATGCGCACGTGGAGGGTCCAGGATGTGATGACCACCGATGTGGTGACGGTCGGGGTCGACACCGGCTACAAGGAGATCGTCGACGTTCTGACCGACCGCCACATCAGCGCGGCCCCGGTGGTGGACGACGAGGGTCGCGTGGTGGGGGTGGTCTCCGAAGCCGACCTTCTCCACAAGATCGAATACCTCGGTGACGACGACGAGCGGCGGGTCTTCATCAGCCGGCGGCGCCGGCAGGCGCGGGCCAAGGCGCACGGCCCGGTCGCCCGCGACCTCATGAGCACCCCGGCGGTGACGGTGCGGCCGGACACCCCGCTGGTGGAGGCGGCCCGCCGGATGGACGACGAGCGGGTGAAGCGGCTTCCCGTGGTGGACGACCGGGGCCGGCTGGTGGGCATCGTGTCCCGCAGCGACCTGCTGCGGGTCTACCTGCGGCCGGACCGGGAGATCGCCCGCGAAGTGGTCGACGAGGTGCTCGGCCGCACGCTGTGGGTTGAGCCGTCAAGGGTGCAGGTTTCGGTCCGCGGCGGCGTGGTGACCCTGGAGGGGCGGACCGACCGGCGCTCGACGGCGGAGCTCGCGGTAGCCCTGACCCGTGGTGTCCCCGGTGTGGTGGAGGTGGTCGACCGGCTCGGGTACGACCACGACGACCGGGAACTGGCGGCGGCAGGACCGTTCGGGCCATTCGGGGTGCCGTGAGATCCGGCCCGGTGGGCGCGGCCTTGGCCGGCGCCGCGCCCACCGGCTACCGGACACGGGTGCGCGGCGGTGGGCGAGGTTGACGTGACGAGAGAGGCGGACGGCATGTTCCCGACAACCTCCGACCTGCTGGCCACGCACCCGTTCCTGTCCGGGATGGACGACGACACGCTGCAGCGGCTGGCGCCGTGGGCCCGGCGGGCGCTGTTCCACAAGGGTGCGCGGGTGTTCTCCGAGGGCGGCCGGGCCGACCGGTGCTGGCTCATCCGCGATGGACTGGTGCGGCTGGACGCCGACGTACCCGGCCACGGCCCGGTGGTGGTCGACGAGATCGGCCCCGGGTCGGTGCTCGGCTGGTCGTGGCTGTTCCCGCCGTACCGGTGGCACCTGGGCGCGACCGCGGTGGAGCAGACCCTCACCGTGGCGCTGGACGGCCCCGGGCTGCGGCGGCTGTGCGACGAGGATCCACGGATCGGGTACGAGCTGTACCGGCGGTTCATGGCCGTGGTGGTGGATCGGTTGCAGGCCACCCGCCAGCGGCTGCTCGACCTCGAACTCGGCCGCTAACGCAGGTGGCCGGGGCGGACCACCGCCACCGGGCGTACCGCCTCCTGGATCAGGGTGCGCGTGACCCCGCCGAGCAGGTGGCTGCTGCGCGCGCTGTGGCGGCGCGCGCCCACCACGACCAGCCCCGCCCGGTCGCTGACCTGCAGCATGGTCCGGGCCGGGTTCACGTCGTACAGCGGCATCCGCTCCACGCGGACGTCGGGGTACTTCTCCGCCCAGCCGGCCAGCACCTCGGCCACCGCCCGGTCGGCCGCCGCCTGCGCGCCCGCCAGGTCGTACGCGAACGGGTTCACCCTGCTCAGCGCCGTACCCGGGTCGTTGGCCCACACGTGCACCGCCAGCAGCGGCACGTCGCGGACGCTCGCCTCCTCGAACGCGAACGCGATCGCCGCCTCGTCCTCCGGCGACATGCCGATCCCCAGCACCACCGGGCCGCCGTCGAACGAGGGCGCCTCCGGCGGCACCACCACGGTCGGGCACAGCGCGTGCGCGGCCAGGTGGGCGCCGAGCGACCCGGGCCGCCGGCCGGCGACCCGCTCCCGCCGACCCACCACGAGCAGGCTGGCCGAGCGGGAGGCCCGCATCAGCACGTCGGCCGGGTCGGCGGTCACGTTCCGGGACCCGATCATCAGCCCCGGCCAGGTCACAGCCACCCGGCGTACCACCGCGGTCAGCGTGGTACGCGGTCCGTCGCCGCCCGGGTGGGCCGCGATGAGCCGCAGCCGCACCCCGCGGCGTACCGCCTCGGTCGCGGCGAAGTCCACCGCCGCCCACGAGGACGGACGGCCGTCGACGCCGACCACCACGTTGCGTGCCGCCGCGGTACGCGTGCCGTTCATCCTGGCCACCTCCTCCACCCTCAGCCTGCGCCCGACGGCGGGTGCCGCGGCAGGGCCGAACGCCCCCGGCCGGCGGGACCGCAGGTCCCGGCCGGGTGGGCCGGCCGGACGCAGGCGGGTGGTCCTCACTCGGGTACGGCGGGCGCGGTCTCCCGGCGGGCCGTGCCCCCGGCAACCGGGATCACCACCACCGGGCAGGCGGCCTTGCTGATGGTCTCCTCGGCCACGGAGCCGAGCACCCGGCGCCACACCCGGCTGTGGCCGTGGCTACCGAGCACCAGCAGGTCCGCGTCCCGGCTGGCGTCGCTCAGCACGTCGGCCGGCCGCCCCTCGACCACTTCGCTCGCGACCGGGACGTCGACCTGCAGCATGTCGATCTCCTGCTCCAGCATCCGGGCCGCGCGCTGCGACGGTTCCTCGTCCGGCCCGCCGTCGGCGACCGACAGGCCGCCGTCGGGCATGTCCCACCGCCAGGCGGCGACCGCCTGCACGGTGCCGCCCCGGTGGAGCGCCTCCCGGGCCGCCCACTCCAGGGCGTGCCGGCCGCCCTCGGAGCCGTCGACCCCCGCCACGATCACGTAGTTCTCCGCCACCGTCGTCCCCCTCTCCGACGTCGGGCGTACGCACGGATGTCGGCCGTACGCACGGGGCTTCGCACCGGTCCCGGACCGGACCTCCGCACCGGTCCGGGACGGTCACCCGGCCTGCCCGCCCACCGCCCGCACCACCGCCACCGGGCAGTGGGCGTGGTGGACCAGCTGCAGGGTCGCCGAGCCGAGGCCGGGGCCGGGCATGCCGCCACGGCCCCGGGCGCCGACCACCACCAGCTGCGACCGCTCCGCGGCCGACAACAGCGCACGGGCGGCCGAGCCGGGCAGCAGCCGCACGTCGACCGGCACCTCCGGGTAGGCCTGCTGGAACGGGTGCAGCACCCGCACCGCGAGCTCCCGCTGGGTCTCCGCCAGGTCGATCCGGTCGAACGCGTGCCGCGGCGTACCGTCGCGGGCCGGCACCGGCGGCGGCTGCCAGGCACGTACCGCGAGCAGCGGCACCTCCCGCGCCTGCGCCTGCGTGTACGCGAACTCCAGGGCCGCCTGGGCGTCCGGGGACTCCTCCACCCCGACCGCCACCGGCAGCCGGGGGGAGGCCGAGCCGCGGACGACGACCACCGGGCAGGTGGCGTGCGAGGCCGCGCCCACGGCCACCGAGCCGGCCCGCAGGTCCGGGAAGCCGCCCATGCCGCGGTCGCCCACCACCAGCGCCCGTGCCCGCCGGGAGCGGTCGCACAGGGTGGCGACCACCGTGCCGTCGACCACGGTGGCGGTCAGCTCCACCGAGGGCCGCGCCTCCCGGAACCGTTCGGCCGCCTCCTGCACGGCCGCCTCGGCCTCCCGGCGTACCAACGGGTCGGGCCAGTTGCCGGCGGTCGGGACCGGTACCACCGGGCTCGCCCACTCGTACACGTAGACCAGGTGCACCGGGGCGTCGTGGCGGGCCGCCTCGTTGAGCGCCCAGCGGACCGCCGCCTGGGCGTAGCGCGAACCGTCGTACCCGACGACCAGCGGCGCGGTCACCGTAACCTCCGCAGCAACGGGTCGGGTTCCGGTCCGACGCGGGCCAGCCGCAGCTTGGCGTCCACCGCCACCACCCCGCGCGGGCCGGCCACCACCGGGTTGAGGTCGAGCTCGGCCACCTCCGGCCGGTCCTCGGCCAGCCGGCCGAGCCGCAGCAGCAGGTCCTCCACCGCGTCGGTGTCGACCCGGGGCGCCCCGCGGTGGCCGGTGAGCAGCGGCGCGCCGCGCAGCGACCGCCACATCCGACCGGCGTCCAGGTCGGTCATCGGCACCAGCCGGAACGCCCGGTCGCCCAGCAGGTCGGTGTGCACGCCGCCGAGCCCGGTCATCACCAGCGACCCGAACAGCGGGTCGTGCACGATGCCGGCCACCAGCTCCACCTGCCCGCGGACCATCGGCTGCACCAGGACCCGCGGGGCCGGCTGGTCGAGCGCGGCGGCCACCTCCCGGTACGCGGTGCGGACCTGCTCCTCGTCGGCGAGCCGCAGCTTCACCGCGCCCAGGTCGGTCTTGTGCACCAGGTTCGGATCGGCGGCCTTGAGCACCACCGGGAAGCCGAGCGTGCGGGCGGCGTCGACCGCCTCCTCCTCGCCGGTCGCGACCCGCGTCTCCACCAGCGGTATGCCGTACGCGGAGAGGATCTCCGCGGTGCGGGTGTGGTCCTGCCAGCCCTCGCCGGCCGCGAGCGCGCGGCGGACCGCCTCCCGGGCCGCGGCCGGGTCGACGTCGGCCAGCTGAGGCCGCCGGCCCAGCGGTTGGCGGCGCCAGGCGGCGTACTTGACCGCGTGCCCGGCCGCGCGTACCGCCCGCTCCGGCAGGTCGTACACCGGCACCCCGCGGCCGCCGAGCGCCAGCTGCCCGTCGACTTCGGTGGGCTGCGGCAGGCCGAGGGTGATCACCGCCATCGGCGTGTCCGGGTACGCGTCGGCGACCGAGGCGACCGCGTCGAGCATGGCCCGCGGGTCGTTGGTCCGCGTCGCGGTGACCACCGCGAACAGCAGGTCGGCCCCGCCGTCGGCGGCCATCGTCGACAGGGCGTCGGTCAGCGCCTGCGGGGTGGCCCCGGCGCCCAGGTCCAGCGGGTTGGCCAGCCCGCCCACCCGGGCGGGCAGCCGCAGCCCGTGGGCCTCGGCGGCGTCGGCGA
>CAZSNW010000080.1:0-11088 GCA_964608245.1 uncultured Micromonosporaceae bacterium | reverse complement strand
CCACTCTGGAGGCGATGGGCGGCGCCAAGGTCCACTGCACCGAGTCCGGGGTGGGCCACTTCCTCTGCAAGGACGAGGACGAGGCGCTGGACGTGGTCCGCCGGTACCTGTCCTACCTGCCGTCCAACTGGACCCAGTCCCCGCCGGTGGCCGAACCGGTCGAACCCGAGTCGGTCGACCTCGCCACGCTGGTGCCGGAGAACGAACGGCAGGCGTTCGACATGAAGCGGTTCATCCGCGGGCTGGTCGACGCCGGCTCGTTCTTCGAGATCCACGCCCGGTGGGCGCGGGAGCTGGTGGTCGGGTTCGCGCGGCTCGCCGGCCGGCCGGTCGGCATCGTCGCCAACAACTCGATGCACAAGGGCGGGGTGCTGTTCGTCGACTCCGCCGACAAGGCCACCCGGTTCATCCAGCTGTGCGACGCGTTCAACGTGCCGCTGCTGTTCCTGGCGGACGTGCCCGGGTTCATGGTGGGCACGGCCGTGGAGAAGCAGGGCATCATCCGCCACGGCGCCAAGATGATCAGCGCGGTGTCCGAGGCGACCGTGCCGAAGATCTGCGTGGTCGTCCGCAAGGCGTACGGCGCAGGACTGTACGCGATGGCCGGCCCGGGCTTCTCGCCCGACGCCACCCTGGCCCTGCCGACCGCCAAGATCGCGGTGATGGGCGCGGAGGCCGCGGTGAACGCGGTGTACGCCAACAAGATCGCCGCCCTGCCGACCGAGGAGGAGCGCCAGCGGTTCGTGGCCGAGCGCCGGGCCGAGTACGAGAAGGACATCGACATCGTCCGGCTGGCCAGCGAGCTGGTGGTGGACGCGGTGGTGCTGCCGCAGGAGCTGCGCGGCGAGCTGGTACGCCGGTTCGCGCTGGCCGAGGGCAAGGACCGTCACTTCTCGCGGCGCCGGCACGGCGTCACCCCCGTGTAGCAGCCGACGGGTGCGGCCGCGGAGGGCGGTGGCGCGGCCGGGCCCGGACGACCGAACCGCCACCGACCGGTGGGTCCACGAGACCCGAGCGTCCCAGGGGAGGCCACATGATGCTCAGCGAGGAGCACCAGGCGCTGGTGGAGACCGTGCGCGAGTTCGCCCGGGAGGTGGTGGCGCCGACGATCGCCGAGTACTACCGGGAGCACCGCTTCCCGTACGAGGTCGTGCGGCAGATGGGCAAGATGGGCCTGTTCGGGCTGCCGTTCCCGGAGGAGTACGGCGGCATGGGCGGGGACTACCTGGCGCTGTGCCTGGCGATCGAGGAGCTGGCCCGGGTGGACTCGTCGGTGGCGATCACCCTGGAGGCGGCGGTGTCGCTGGGCGCCATGCCGATCTACCGGTTCGGCACCGAGGAGCAGAAGCGGCGCTGGCTGCCGAAGCTGGCCTCCGGGGACGCGCTGGCCGCGTTCGGCCTCACCGAGCCGGGATCCGGTTCGGACGCCGGTGGCACCCGCACCCGGGCGGTGCTGGACGAGTCCACCGGCGAGTGGGTGATCAACGGCGCCAAGGCGTTCATCACCAACTCCGGCACCGACATCACCGCCCTGATCACGGTCATGGCGGTCACCGGCACCCGGCCGGACGGGTCGCCGGAGCTGTCCACGATCATCGTGCCGATCGACACCCCGGGTGTCACCGTCCACCCTGGGTACTCCAAGGTCGGCTGGTGCGCCTCGGACACCCACGAGATCAGCTTCGACAACTGCCGGGTACCGGCGGAGAACCTGCTCGGTGAGCGGGGCCGGGGGTACGCGCAGTTCCTCGGCATCCTCGACGAGGGACGGATCGCGATCGCGGCGCTGGCCACCGGGCTGGCGCAGGGCTGCGTGGACGAGTCGCTGGCGTACGCCAAGCAGCGGGAGGCGTTCGGCCAGCCGATCGGGAAGTTCCAGGCGATCCAGTTCATGATCGCGGACATGGAGACCCGCGCCCACACCGCCCGCCTGGCCTGGCGGGACGCGGTCGCGCGGATGCTCGCCGGTCAGCCGTTCAAGCGGTACGCGGCGATCGCCAAGCTGTACGCCAGCGAGTGCGCGGTCGACAACGCCCGCGCGGCCACCCAGGTGCACGGCGGGTACGGGTTCATGAACGAGTTTCCGGTGGGCCGGTTCTGGCGGGACGCGAAGATCCTCGAGATCGGCGAGGGGACGTCCGAGATCCAGCGGATGGTGATCGCCCGCGACCTGGGCCTGTGACGGGCGGTCCGCCGGCCTGCGACGGGGCGTCTGCGTCAGTTTCCTGACGCTGGGCTACCGGTGGCGCTACCCCGGGCCGTAATCTGACCGGACAATGTCCGCGGCTGACCCTCACCGCCTCGGGTCGCTGCTGCTGCGGTTCCGCCGCGTCGCGGGACTCACCCAGGCGGGGCTGGCGGCAGCCGCCGGGGTCTCGGAGCGGACGGTGCGGGAGATGGAGCACGGCCGCGTCGCCCGTCCGCAACAGACCACGGCCGTCCTGTTGGCCGATGCCCTGGGTCTCACCGGCGCGGAACGGGCGCAGTTCCTGGCGGCGACCGGCCACGCGCGTGCCCGCGTGCCCGCACCCCGGTCGGAGTTGGAGCCGACCGGGGTGGTGGCGTTGCCGCCCGCGGCCGACCTGGTGGGGCGCGACCACGAGATCACCTCTCTGGTGGACCTGGTGACCGGGCCGACCACGGGGCCGGTGACCCTGGTGGGCCTGGCGGGGGTGGGCAAGACCGCGCTGGCGCTGGCGGTGGCGCACCGGGTCACCGCCCGTTTCCCGGGTGGGGTGGCGGGGGTGACCCTCGACGAGCACGGCGAGGCGGACGAGACGCTGGCCACCGTGTGCTTCGTCTTCGGGGTCGCCGACGCCGAGGAGCTGGCGGCGAGGCTCGCCCGCCGCCCCGGGCTGCTGGTGCTGGACGCGGTGGACCGGGCGCCGGAGAAGGTACGTCGGCTGCTGGAGCTGCTGCCGACGGGACTGCGGGTGCTGATGACCGGGCGGGCGCCGGTGCGGGCGCCCGGCGAGCGAGCCATCCCGGTGTGCCCGCTGCCGACCCCGCCGGCGGCGGCGCACGCGCCGCTGTCCGAGGTGGTCGCATACCCGGCGGCCCGCCTGTTCGTGGACCGGCTGGTGCGGGTCCGGGGGGAGGCGCCGGCGCCGGACGAGGTGCCGGCGCTGGTGGAGCTGGTGCGGCGGCTCGGCGGGCTGCCGCTGGCGTTGGAGCTCGCCGCCGCGCACACCCGTCTGCTGCGCCTGCCGGAGATCCTCCAGCGGTACGGCGACCGGGTGCTGGACCTGGGCGGGGGTGTGGAGTCGAGCCTGCGGGACGCGGTGGCGGGCAGCTACCGGCTGCTGGATCCCGACGAGCAGCGGGCGCTGCGGGCGCTGGCCACGTTCCGCCACCGGTGGTCGCTGGAGCTGGCTGAGTGGTTGCTGGAGCCGGCGGGTGACCCGCTGCCGCTGCTCGACCGGCTGGTGGGGCTGGGTCTGGTGGCGGTGAGCGGGGCGCGCGAGCACCGGTTCCGCCTGGTGGACGTGGTCCGTGACTTCGCCACCGAGCAGGCCCGGGAACTGGGTGAGCTGCCGGCGCTGCGGCGGGCGCACGCGCGGGTGGTGACGCGGGTGGCCGAGCGCACCGCCCCCGAGCTGGCCGGCCCGCGGTTGACGGCGGCGGTGGCGCGCCTGGACGACCTGGCCGCCGACGTGTGGGCGGCGTTGAACCACGCCGCCAACGACGACCCGCCGACCGCACTGCGGCTGGCGTCCCACCTTCCACGGTGGTGGCGGTTCCGGGGCAGGGACGCCGCCGGACGGCACTGGCTACGGCGTCTGTTGGACGATCCGCGGACCGCCGCGGCAGGGGAACGGACCCGCGCCTGGGCACAGGTGGGTCTGGCCGGACTGTCCACCGGCCACGGCGGCGGTGCGGCGGAGCGGGCGATGGTCAGTGAGGCGCTGGCCACCCTGCGGCGGTTGGGTGACGTGGCCGGTCAGCTGGCCGCCGGGCACGTGCTGAGTTCACTGTGCCTGGCGGCTGGTGAGTACGAGGCGGCCCGGCGGTACCTCGGCGACGTGCTGACGACCGCGGCCGCCGCCGGGCTGCTCCGCGAGCAGGCGGTGGCCCAGTCGCGGCTGACCTGGCACGACATCCGGACCGGGGACCTCGCCGCCGCCCGGCAGCGGCTCGCGGTGGTGGACCGGTTGGCGGCCCGACTGGGGGACACGCGTCTGAGGACACTGGCGGCGGCCAGGGCCGCGGAGGTGGCGCGGCTCGCCGGCCGCCACGGCGAGGCGGTGGTGATCGGCCGCCGGGTGCTGGAGCGGTTGCCGGAGCGTGGCGACCCGGACCACCGGCAGCGGGTGCTGGGCACGCTGGGGCGGGCCTCGGCGGCGCTGTCCCGGTTCGAGGACGCCGAGCGGGTCCTCGCTCTGCTACGCCGACCGGACGGGACCGCGAGCCGGGTGGAGGGGGAGGCGGCGTCGGTGGAGGCGTGGCTCGCGTGGGGACGCGGGGACCGGGCGTCGGCGGCGGAGTGGTTCCGGGCGGCGGTGGCCGCGTTCGAGCCGGAACGGGACCGTCGTGACCTGGTGGAGTCGCTGGCCGGCCTGGCCGGCGCCACCGACGACACCGCCGAGCGTCAGGACGCGCTGGCGAGGCTGGCGGAGGTGACCGGACCGGGCGGGTTCACCCTGCTGCCGGTGGACCGTGAGCTGCTGTCCGGTGCGGAGAACGCGGCACAGCTGGTCGAGGGGAGACAGGGGTAGGACGGCGTGGGGAGACACGGGTCGGCGCGGGGGAGCCCCCCAGCTCGCCCCGCGCCGTCTTCCCCCGGGGTGCCGCCCTCGTGCCGGTCTCCCCGGTGTCCACGCTATCCCGCGTCAGGGTCCGATTTGCTCGGAAAGCGCGGAATCCCCGCGGGGACCTGCCGGTCCTGCCGCTGTTCCTGCCGGTGGCGACGGATGATCCGGCCGTACCGTCAGCGTCGGGCGGCGGCGTGCTGCGGGGCGGCCGCCGGGTGGACGTCGTCACGGATGGCGCGCAGGCGTTCCATGAGCGCCTGCAGTTCCCCGGGCGGGAACCGGCCGGTGAAGTGTTGTTCGATGAGCGCCAGGTGCCCGGGAAGGGCCTGGGTGAGCCGGTCCCGGCCGGCTGGCGTGAGCACCGCCCACAGGCCACGGCGGTCGGTGGAGCAGGCCTCCCGGCGGACCAGGCCGTCGCGCTCCAACCGGTCGACCACCCGGGTGATCCCGCTGGTGGTGAGGGAGACCTGGCCGGCGAGTTCGGTCATCCGCAGCCGTTCCTGCGGGGAGCGGGCCAGCCGCAGCAGCACCTCGAACTCGACCAGCGACAGATCGTGCTCGGCGAGCTGGTCCGCGAAGCGGGTCACCAGCCCGGTGTACACCTCCGCGAACAGGCCGAACGCGGTGATCCGGTCGTCGTCGAGCTCGGTCTCCACCCTGCCATCGTAACAATCGTTGCCGATTTGGAAGCTGACGCGTACTGAAAATCTGTCACGAAGCGCGTCGGGTCCGCCACCCACCGCAAAGATTCTGTCTGGTTTGTCCCTTGTCGTACTGCCTTCAGATCCTTACCGTAGGTGTCGACCACCGCTCGCACCCGGGGAGGAGCCATGGGTGAGGGCATCGCACGGGTGAGCTTCACCCGCGAGGACCGGATCCGCTACCGGCAGAAGGTCCGTCGGTGTCTCGACGTCCTCGCCCTCATGCTGGACCACTTCCCGTTCGACACCGGCCGTCCCATGACCGGTCTCGAGGTCGAGATCAACCTGGTGGACGGCGATGGCTCCCCGGCCATGTGCAACGAGGAGGTCCTGGCCAATCTCGCCGATCCGACGTTCCAGACCGAGCTTGGACGGTTCAATGTAGAGCTCAACGCCCGGCCGCGGCTGATCGCCGACGACGGGTTGGCCAGCTACGAGCGCGACATCGCGCGCAGTCTCGCCGGGCTGGAGCAGCAGGCCCGCAAGCTGGACGCCGGGGTGGCGCTGGTCGGCATCCTGCCCACCCTGACCCCGGACCACGCCGTACCGTCCAACATGTCCTCGGACGAGCGGTACCGGCTGCTCAACGAGGAGATCGTCGCCGCCCGCGGGGACGACATCACGCTGGACATCCGCGGGGTGGAGCACCTGCGCCTCACCACCGAGTCGATCATGCCGGAGGCGGGCGCCACCAGTCTCCAGTGCCACCTGCAGGTCTCCCCGGACGAGTTCGCCGCCCACTGGAACGCCTCCCAGGTGGTCGCCGCGGTCCAGGTCGCGGTGGGGGCCAACTCCCCGTTCCTGTTCGGTCGGCAGCTGTGGGCCGAGACCCGCATCGGGCTGTTCGAGCAGTCCACCGACACCCGCTCGGAGGAGCTCAAGGCGCAGGGCGTGCGCCCGCGAGCGTGGTTCGGCGAGCGGTGGATCAGCTCGATCTTCGAGCTGTTCGAGGAGAACGTCCGGTACTTCCCGCCGCTGCTGCCGGTGTGCGACGACGAGGACCCGGAGGCGGTGCTGGACTCCGGCGGCGTACCGCAGCTGCAGGAGCTGCGTCTGCACAACGGCACCGTCTACCGGTGGAACCGCCCGATCTACGCCGTCGACCACGGCCGGCCCCACCTGCGGGTGGAGAACCGGGTGCTGCCAGCCGGGCCGACCGTGGTCGACCTGGTCGCCAACGTCGCCTTCTACCTCGGCCTGACCCGCTCACTGGCCGAGGACGACCGTCCGGTGTGGAGTCAACTCGCCTTCGCCGCGGCCGAGGAGAACTTCCAGGCCGCCGCCCGGCACGGCATCGAGGCCCGGCTGCACTGGCCCCGGTTGGGCCTGGTCCCCGCCGCCGACCTGGTGCTGGAGTGGCTGTTGCCACGGGCGTACGAGGGCCTGGACCGTTACGGGGTGGCGGCCGCCACCCGGGACCGGCTGCTGGGCGTGATCGAGCAGCGCTGCCGCACCCGCCGCAACGGCGCCACCTGGCAGGTGGCGACGGTCGCCGCCGAGGAGCGCCGGGGCCGTGACCGCGCGGCCGCGCTGCGCGCGATGACGCTGCGGTACCTGGAGAACCAGCGCTCCGGGGAACCGGTGCACACCTGGCCGGTGCCGGCCTAGGGCGCGGTCCGGAAGTCGAACGGGTCGGCGTCCGCAGCGGCGGTCCGGTCGGTGCCGTCGGTCGCGCCGGTCAGGACCGGACCGGCGTCGGCGGTCTCCGCGTCCACCGCCCCACCCCCGCCGGTCGGGGCTGCGGGCTCGTCCAGCTCCGGGGCGTCCGCCCCGTCCGGGTCGGTCGGCTGGGTGGGGACCGGCGCGAACACCTGCGCCGCCGGTCGGCTCGTGCGGCGCGGGAACGCGTACGCCAGGCTCGATCCGACCAACCCGACCAGGGCGAGGTACGGCACCGCCAGCTGCCGCGACAACTCCAACGCGCCCGCGGTGGTGAGGTCCGGCTGGGCGAGCAGGTACGCGACGACGAGCAGGGCGGGGCCGGCCGCGCCGGACGTGACCACGCCCACCGGGTGGTCGAGCCGTCGCGCCGCGGGCAGCGCGGCCAGCAGGCCGACGAGCAGCACGGCGGCCAGCGCCACGCCGCTGTCGGTCAGCGACACCCCGCGCAGCCACGGTCCGACCGGACCGGACTCCATGTACGCCAGGGGCACCGGCGCCGGATCCCGGCCGGCGAGCGCCCCCCGGGTCACCGTGGCGACCGCCAGCGCCCACACCCAGCCGGCGGTCGCCAGCACGTTGGTGGCCACCGCCCGGGAAGCCATGGCCCCGACCGCCGCAACCGCCCCGACGAGCGCGCCGACGAGCGTGTGCAGCGCGGCGGTGGCGTGCGGATCGGTCGCCACCGCCGGAGCCACCTCCCGCGCGGGGGCCACCAACGCCACCGTGACCAGTGCTCCGATGGCGGCGGCCAGTGCCGGTACGAGCGACCGCGCCGCCGCCTCCGACCGGTCGGGCGACGGTTCCGGCAGCCGCCGTCCGGCGAGGACCGCGCCGACGACGGTCGAGACCGCCGCGATCCACGCCGCCCACGTGAGGCTCGACAACCAGAAGGCCGATCCGTCGCGGGCCGGCATGGCAAGCCAGGAGATCATCCCGGTGCCGTACGCGACGCCGAGCTGGGCGGCGCCGGCGGCGGCCGCCGCCGCGGCGGCGGTCACGGCGGTCATGACCCATCTGCGAGCGGTCATGCCGGGCAGCGTAGTGCAGCCCGGCGCAACCCGGCGCAGCCCGGTTCGGACACCGGGTGGTGAGATAGGGGTATGCCGGAGGACCTGCCACCCGAGCGGCCGTCGGAGGGGCCGACGTCCTCCGACGGTCCGCCCCCGGAGCCGACCACCTCCGGGCGTGACGCGTCGGAGCCGACCTCTTTGGACGACGACGCCACCCAGCCGATCGCCGGCGCCCCCTCCGGCCGGACGTCCGCGGACGGCGACGACCTGGACCGGACCCTGCCGGACCTGGGTGAGGTGGACGACCGGACCCTGCCGGACCTCGGCGCGCCCGACCGGACGCTGCCCGACGGCCCGCCCGTACCCGAGGGCCCGCCGACGCCCGCGGCGTGGCGGGGCCGCGCCCGGGTGCCGCCGCCCCGACCGGACGCCCCGGAGGAGGAAGAGTGGGTACCGGAACCGCCGGGCGGCCCGTGGTGGCTGCCGGTGGCGCTGGGACTGCTCGCGATGGTGATCATCGGCGCCCTGGTGGTGGGTGTCTGGTTGATCGCGGAGGCGCTGCGGGAGCCGTCCGGCCCGGCGCCCACGCGCAGCCCGACCCCCACGGTCACGCAGACCCCGTCGCCCACCCCGACGCCGACCGCCACGCCGAGCCCGACGCCGACGGCCACGCCGTCCCCGTCGCCCACCCCGACGCCGACCCCGGAACCGACGCCGACCCCGCCCCCGGCGACGGAGGAACCGGAACCCACCACCGGGCCGACCGCGGGTCCGACCCCGTGACCTGCCGGTGGTAGCCGGGTCACCCGGGTGCCGACGGCCCGGTCACCACCGGTGGCGCCAGCCGACGACCAGCAGCATGCCCGCGAGCGAGACCACCAGGCCGGTCACGCCGAACTGGATGAGCGCGGCACCGAGTTCAGCCGCGGAGATCGCGCCGCCGCCGCCGCCGGTGGTGGCGGTGGCGGCCAGCGGTCCGGTCGTCGCCGGTGCGGGGCCGGGTCGGGTCGCGTCGGCGACCGCCGACCCGGTGGCCGCCGCCAGGGTGAAGACGACCACCGCGAGCACCGTGAACCGGGCCGCCGTCCCGGCGGCCTGCAGTGCCGGACGGAACCGGCGATCGGGCCGGTACCGGTGAGAACGCCCCTGGACCATGCCGCCTGCCCCCCGCGGTCGGAATCCGGCGTCGCGGGGGTCGGTTCCGGGGTTCCGGTTCCGATGGTAGAGGCGGCGGACCGGGCGCGGGCCGGTATCGCGGCCTCAGCCGGGGCGCGACGTCGACGGGCGTGAGGCCGACCGTCGGTCGGTCGCCCGACCGGCCGTGGACGCCGGCGTTTCGACCGGGACCAGCCCGGCCGCGCGTACGTAGATCGACCGTCGGGCGACCGCGTCCCCGCGGGCGTCCAGCTGGTAGCCGTCGAGCCACAGCCACCCGGCGTACGTCGGCCAGTCGTGGACCCGGATCACCCGGAACCGGAACGGGGTGGTGAACTGCACGCTGGCCCGGCTCGTGACCTCCACCAGGTCCCCGGGGCGGGGCACCATCCGTCGACTCCTCGCTCGAGGTCGGGCCGGGGCCCGGGCGACAGGCGTACGCGGCGGGTGGCCGGCCCCCTGACCGGCGCCGCCGCGCACGTCGCGGGCTCTCCCACCGCCGCAGCACCACCGCGTACGGCGGCAGGGATCCCCCCGCCCGACGGTGTCAACCGTCCCACCAAGCGTGCCGCAGCAGGTGGGGCCGCGCAACGGGGTCGGCGGCCTCAGACCGGGAACCCGTCGACCGCCCCGGCGCCCGACCGGGTCGCCGGCGCGGCGTCGGCCGGCACCGGCCGCCACAGCCTGGTCTTCTGGGCCGCCAGCCGCGCCAGGTAGGCGGGGTTGAGCAGCAGGTACCGCCGCCAGAGCCGGCGCGGCTCCAGTCCCAGCCGCCACAGCCACTCCAGCCCGGCCCGCTGCATCCACGCCGGCGGTACGCGCAGCGACCCGGCGTGGTAGTCGAACGCCGCCCCGACCGCGAGCAGCGGCATGTCCAGCAGCGGGCGCATGGCGTGCACGAACCGCTCCTGCCTCGGGCAGCCGAGCCCGACCAGCACCAGGCGGGCGCCCGAGGAGCGGATCCGGTCGGCGATCTCCTCCGCCTCGCCGGGCCGGCAGGTGCGGAACTTCGACGGCTCCCGGCCGGCCACCTTCAGCCCGGGCAGCGCGGCCACCAGCCGCGTGGTCAGCGCCTCCAGGGTGGCCTCGGTCGACCCGTACAGGTAGACCGGCAGCCCCCGCTCGGCGCAGCCGGCCAGCACCCGCATCGTCAGCTCCGGGCCGTAGACCCGGTCGACCAGGCCCGCCCCGTGCAGCAGGTTGAGCGCCCAGCGCACCGGCTGGCCGTCCGGGGTGGCCAGGTCGAACGAGTTGAGCCGGGCGGCGTGGGCGCGGTCGGCCACCCCGGTCATCACCCCGTGCACCGCCAGCGCCGTCACCGCCATGGGACGCTGCTCGGCCGCGGCCTGAAGGATCCGCTCCACCGCGGCGTCGTAGTCGACCACGTCGACCAGGACGCCCAGCACGTTCCGCTTGCCCGCGTCGATCACGCCGGCACCCACACGTCCGCGTTGGCCTCGTAGATCTCCCGCAGGATGCGCGGGATGTCGTAGGTCGGCTGCCACTCCGGGTAGTGGGAGCGGAACTTGGCCATGCCGCTGATCCACCACTGGTGGTCGCCGATGCGCGGCTTGTCCACGTAGCGGGTGATCGCCTCCCGCCCGGTGATCTCCTCGGCGAGCCGGAACGCCTCCAGGTGGGAGACGTTGGCGAACCGCCCGCCGCCGATGTTGTAGACCTCGCCGGGTCGCGGGTTGCGCACGTACGCCTCGAACGCGGTCACCACGTCGTAGGAGTGGATCGCGTCCCGCACCATCTTGCCCTTGTAGCCGTAGATGGTGTAGGTGCGGCCCTCCATCACGCAGCGCA
>CAZSNW010000079.1:0-11232 GCA_964608245.1 uncultured Micromonosporaceae bacterium | reverse complement strand
CGATGATGATGCAGCTCGGTGCCGACGGCATCTTCGTGGGGTCGGGCATCTTCAAGTCCGGCGACCCGGCCAAGCGCGCCGCCGCCATCGTCAAGGCCACCACCTTCTACGACGACCCCGACGTGGTGGCCAAGGTCTCCCGCAGCCTGGGTGAGGCGATGGTCGGGATCAGCGCGGAGTCGCTGCCGACCTCCCATCGGCTGGCCGAGCGCGGGTGGTGAGCCGGGACGTGGCCGGCGGGGCGGCCGACCGCCCCGGGGCGCCTCGACCGGACGGGCAGCCGACGGCCGACGCGCCGCGCCAACCGGTGGTGGGGGTGCTGGCGCTGCAGGGTGGTGTGCGCGAGCACATGCGGTCGCTGTCCGCCTGCGGGGCGCGGCCGGTCCCGGTACGCCGGCCGGAGGAGCTCGACGAGCTGGACGCGCTCGTGGTGCCGGGCGGCGAGTCGACCACCATGAGCCGGCTCGCGGTCGAGTTCGGCCTGCTGGACCCGGTCCGGGAGCGGATCGCGCAGGGGATGCCGGTGCTCGGCACCTGCGCGGGGATGATCATGCTCGCCACCGAGGTGCTCGACGGCCGGCCGGACCAGCGCACGTTCGGCGGCATCGACATGACGGTGCGCCGCAACGCGTTCGGCCGCCAGGTCGACTCGTTCGAGGCGCCGGTGACGCTGACCGGGCTCGGCACGGTGCGGGCGGTGTTCATCCGGGCGCCGTGGGTCGAGCGGGTGGGCCCCGGTGTGGAGGTCCTGGGGCGGGTCGACGCCGGACCGGCCGCCGGTAGGATTGTTGCGGTGCGTCACGGCGGCCTGCTCGCGACCGCGTTCCACCCGGAGCTCACCGCCGACACTCGCATTCACCGGCATCTGTTGGAGCTGGCGACGGCCGGGCGGCGCGGTGGCGCGACAGTGACCGAAGCTACCGCTACGGAGGACTGATGGCCGGCCACTCCAAGTGGGCGACGACGAAGCACAAGAAGGCGGTGATCGACGCCCGTCGGGGCAAGCTGTTCTCGCGCCTGATCAAGAACATCGAGGTGGCGGCGCGCAGCGGCGCGGACCCCGCCGGCAACCCGACCCTGTACGACGCCATCCAGAAGGCCAAGAAGAACTCCGTCCCCAACGACAACATCGAGCGCGCCATCCGGCGCGGCTCCGGGCAGGAGGGCGGCGGCGCCGACTGGCAGACCATCACCTACGAGGCGTACGCGCCCGGCGGGGTGGCCCTGCTCATCGAGTGCCTCACCGACAACCGCAACCGGGCGGCGACCGAGGTGCGCACCGCGCTGACCCGCAACGGCGGGTCGCTGGCCGACGCCGGCAGCGTCTCCTACCTGTTCTCCCGCAAGGGCGTGGTGCTGGTGCCCAAGGCCGGCCAGAGCGAGGACGACCTGCTCGCGGCCGTGCTGGACGCCGGTGCCGAGGAGGTCAACGACCTCGGCGAGACGTTCGAGGTGGTGTGCGAGCCGGGCGACCTGGTGGCGGTGCGCAGCGCGCTGCAGGCGGCGGGGATCGACTACGAGTCGGCGGAGTCGTCGTTCGTGCCCAGCATGACCGTGCCGCTGGACGAGGAGGGCGCGCGCAAGGTCTTCCGCCTCATCGAGGCGCTCGAGGACCTCGACGACGTGCAGAACGTCTACGCCAACTTCGACGTCTCCGATGAGATCATGGCCGCGGTGGGCTGACCGGGTGGTGACGGCCGCCGGTCCGCGACCCTAGTCGGGCAGGGCGATCACGACGATCATTGCGATCACGGCGATCGCGCCGCAGACGATGCCGACCAGCGGCTGCCAGCGCGCCGCGTTCGGCTGCTCCCGGGTGCGTCGCAGCGCCAGCACGCCGAGGACGATCGCGGCCACCCCGGCCGGCAGTCCGAGGACGTAGCAGAAGATCAGCGGGATCGACGCGATCCCCAGCACCAGCGACAGCACGCTCATGGTGTCGGGACGCGGCCTCTCCGGTTCCATCGGCCCTCCGTGTGTCAACCCGTACGGCGCGGCGCCGCGCTGCCGCGCCGCCGCTGCGGGAACCCGCCTACCCGCTGCGGGACCGGTCGAAACCGGACGAGGGGTACGTACGCGACGGCGAGCGCCCGGCGTGGCGTACCGGATCGGTCACACGCCGGCGGGCGGGTCAGGCCAGCGCCTGCGCGGCGAGGAACGGCAGGACCCGGCCGATCGGTTCGCGGACCACCACGTCGGCGTACGCGTCGTACGGGGTGGGCTCGGCGTTGACGATCACCAACCGCGCCCCGGCGCTGTGCGCGACGTCGCACAGCCCGGCGGCGGGGTGCACCGACAGGGACGTCCCGACGGCGAGGAACACGTCGCAGTCGCTGGCCGCGGCCACCGCCCGGGACAGCACGTCGGGGTCCAGGCTCTCGCCGAACGAGACGGTCGCCGACTTCTGGATGCCGCCGCACTCCGGGCACGGTGGGTCCTCCTCGCCGGCCTCCACCCGTCGCAGCACCTCGCGCATGGGCGTACGGAGGTCGCACGACAGGCACCGGACCCAGTGGATGGTGCCGTGCAGTTCGAGGACCAGCTCCGGTGACGACCCGGCCGCCTGGTGCAGCCCGTCGATGTTCTGGGTGATCAGCGCCCGCAGCTTCCCGGTCCGCTCGAACGCGACCAGCGCCCGGTGTCCGTCGTTGGGCCTGGCCCGCCACACCGGGTGCTCCAGCCGGCTGCGCCAGGCGCGGCGGCGCACCTCCGGGTCCGCCAGGTAGCTGGTGATGGTGAACAGGGCCTGGGCCGCCGGGTCCCGGGTCCACACCCCCTGCGGTCCCCGGAAGTCGGGGATCCCGGAGTCGGTGGAGATGCCCGCGCCGGTGAGCACGGTGAGCCGCCCGGCGCGGCGCAGCAGCTCGGCCGCCCGTCGCCCGGAGGCGGTGGCGGTGTCCATGTCCGTCACCGTACCGGGCCCCGGCCGGCCGCCGCGGCGCCACCGGGGCGCCCTCCACCGCTGCCCTCCACCGTCCTCCACCCGGTGCCCTCCACTTTCCTCCACCGCGCGGTACGCCCCTCGCCGCCTGCCGTCAGCGCCGGGTGTCCGGGCAGGTCAGACGGGCCGTCGGGCGACGGCGGCCGGCGGTCGGAGCGGCGGCGGGGGCCGCTCGGCCGGTGTCCGATGACCGACAGTCGACAAACTCGCTCCCTTCCGCCATGTCCTTACTGACCTGCGTCGACACCGTGACCGTGACACACCGTGACGCGCCGGTGGCGGGAAACGGGTGTCAAGTGGAGGGAAGTGGAGTACAGTGGGGCTCCGATGTGACATCGGTCCGTTCATGAGGGGGGTGGTGCCGGTGTTCCTCGGCACGCACACACCCCGACTGGACGACAAGGGCCGCCTGATCCTGCCGGCCAAATTCCGTGACGGGCTGGCAGGCGGCGTGGTGATCACCAAGGGGCAGGAGCGCTGCCTCTACGTGTTCCCCACCGCCGAGTTCGCCGCGATCGCGGCGAAGCTTCAGCAGCAGCCGATGACACATCGGGCCGCCCGGGCCTACAGCCGGGTCTTCTTCGCCTCCGCGCACGACGAGGTGCCGGACAGGCAGGGGCGGGTGACGATCCCGCAGCACCTGCGGGAGTACGCCGGCCTGCAGCGGGACCTCGTCGTCATCGGGGCGAGCAACCGGGTGGAGATCTGGGACAAGCAGGCCTGGGAGGCCTACCTGGCCGAGAGCGAACGGGAGTTCGCCGAGATCGAGGAGGGGGTGCTGCCGGGCGGGCTGTGAGCCCCGCGGTGAGGACGGCGCGGCGCACGGCGCACAGATGCCGGCCGGTCGGCCGGCGACCAGAGGTCACCGTGCCGCGAGCCCTCCATCCGCTGGGGTCCTGGCATCTCTTCCCCGGTGCCAGGAAACGAGCGGATGGGGTGCTGGCGGCACGGCGTATGTGGCACCGCACCAGGCGGTGTGAGGGGGTCGATCAGTCGTGATGCAGGTGGACGGTACCCACGTACCGGTGCTGCGTGAGCGTTGCCTGCAGCTGCTTGACCCGGCGTTCCGCCGCGCCGTCGCCGCCGGCCGCACCCCGGTGATGCTGGACGCCACCCTCGGCCTGGGCGGGCACGCGGCCGCCGCGCTGGCCGCCTGCCCGCAGCTCGTCCTCGTGGGGCTGGACCGCGACCCTTACGCGCTGGCCCAGGCCGGGCAGCGGCTCGCGCCGTACCGGTCGCGCACCCACCTGGTGCGCACCGGCTACCACCGGCTGGCCGACGTGCTCGACGAGGTCGGCCACCCGCGGGTGGACGGGGTGCTGTTCGACCTCGGTGTCTCCTCGCTGCAGATCGACACCCCGGACCGGGGCTTCGCGTACTCCTACGACGCGCCGCTGGACATGCGGATGGACCCGGACGCCGAGCTGTCCGCCCTCGACGTGGTCAACCGCTACCCGGTCGCGGAGCTGACCCGGGTGCTGCGCGAGTACGGCGAGGAGCGGTACGCCGCCCGGATCGCGGCCGCCATCGACCGCGCCCGGCGGCGGGCCCCGCTCGCCACCACCGGCGAACTCGCCGAGCTGGTGCGGCAGGCGATCCCGGCGCCGGCCCGTCGTACCGGCGGCCACCCGGCGAAGCGGACTTTCCAGGCGATCCGGATCGAGGTCAACGGCGAGCTCGACGCCTTCCGGGTCGCCCTGCCGGCGGCGATCGACGCGCTGCAGCCCGGTGGCCGGATCGTGGTGCTGTCCTACCACTCGCTGGAGGACCGCATCACCAAGCGGGAGCTGGTACGTCGCGCCCGCGGCACCGCCCCGCCCGACCTGCCGGTGGTCCCGCCCGGCGACGAACCCACCCTGCGGCTGCTCACCCGCGGCGCGGAACGCCCCGACGCCGCCGAGGTGGCCGCCAACCCCCGCGCCGCCTCCGCCCGGCTCCGGGCGGCCGAACGCCTCGACCCGGAAGGGAGGACGCCATGACCCGGACCCTGTCCCGGAGCACGGTGACCACCCGCGACCCCGTCACCACCACCCGTGGCGCCACCGCGGCGGTCGCCGCCGGCCGTCCGGCCCGGACGACGCTCCCCGCGCAGCGGGAGGCCGCCCGCGCGGCCGGGTCCGCCGGCGCCGTCGGGCGGCGCACCGCCCGCGAGCCGGAGCCGTTGACCGTGGCGCCGCCGGAACCGGTCCCGGTGCCGCGGGCGGCCTTCGTCTTGCTGGTGCTCGCGGTGGTGGTCGCCGGCGTGGTCGGCATCCTGCTGCTCAACACCCGGGTCAACGAGAACGCGTTCATCCTCCACGACCTGCGGCAGGAGCAGGTCCTGCTGGACCGGCAGCAGCAGGAGCTGGAGCAGCGGCTGGCCCGGTACGAGTCGCCGGCGCACCTCGCCGAGGCGGCCCGCCGGCTGGGCCTGGTCCCGGCCGAGGAGGTGGGGTACCTGCGGATGTCCGACGACCGGGCGGTGGTCGACCTGGTGTCGACCACGCTGCCGGAGGGCTGAGCGTGGCCGGCTCCGCCGACGGACGTACCCCGCGGCAGCGCCCGCGCAGCACGATCGCCGCGGCCCGGGCGTACACGCCGCGGGGGCGTACCGTCCGGGACCTGTCGCCGGAGGAGCGGGCGACGCTGCACCGTTCCGCCGCCGGGGAGCCGGCCGGGCGCACCGCCGCGGCCCGGGCCGCCGACCCCGGCCGGCGGGGCGGCCGGACGCGCAACACCACCACCGCCGGCCGGACCGCGGGCGGCAGCGGCCGTGGGCGTACCACCCGCACCAGCCGGGCACCGGCGCGCCGGGTGGCGCGGACCCGTCCGGCGGTCCGTCGCCGGGTACGCGCTCCGCGGCTCGCCGACCCGCGGCGGCGGCTGCGGCTCGCCACCACCCTGGCGATGGCGATGTTCGCGGCGCTGGGGATCCGCCTGGTGGAGCTGCAGCTCACCGACGGCCCGGCGTACGCGGCGAGCGGCCTGGAGAACCGACTGCAGACCGTCGAGCTGCCCGCTCCCCGCGGTGCGATCGTCGACCGCAACGGCACCGTGCTCGCCCACAGCGTGGAGGCGAGGTACGTCTTCGCCGACCCGGCGCTGGTGAAGGACCCGCAGGCCACCGCCGAACAGCTGGCGCCGCTGCTCGGGGTGCCCGCGTACGAGCTGGTCGAGAAGATGCAGCCCCGGCTGCTCCCGGACGGCCGGCCCTCGCGGTTCGAGTGGCTGGCCCGCGGGGTCGACATCGCCACCGCCGAGCGGGTGGCGGCGCTCGACCTGCCCGGCATCGGGGTGGAGCGGGACGAGCAGCGGCACGTGCCCGGCGGCGACCTGGCGGCCAACCTGATCGGGTTCACCGGCGCCGACATGGCCGGCCTGGAGGGTTTGGAGGCGGCCTTCGACGAGGAGCTGCGGGGCATCCCCGGCCGGCGGACCTACGAGGCCGGCCAGGGCGGGTCGCTGGCCCGGGAGATCCCGGGCGGCTACCGGGTGGAGACCGCCGCCCGGCCGGGCAGCCAGCTGCGGCTGACCATCGACGCCGACCTGCAGTACGAGGTGCAGCAGATACTCGCCGAGCACATGACCGCCGCCGGCGCCCACTTCGCCGCCGCGGTCGTGCTGGACGTGAAGACCGGTGAGGTGCTCGCCCAGGCGAGCTTTCCCGGCTACGACGCGACCGACCCGCTGAGCGTGCCGGCCGAGCGCCGGGTCGACGCGGCCAGCGCCCTGGTGTTCGACCCCGGCTCGGTGCACAAGGCGCTGGTGCTCGCCGCGGCGCTGGAGGAGGGGGTGATCACCCCCGACGAGGTGCTGGTGGTCGATCCGACCATCCAGAAGGGCGACGTCACCTTCGCCGACACCACCTGGCACCCGCCGGGCACCCGCATGTCGCTGCCGGCGATCATGGCGTTCTCGTCCAACGTGGGCACCATCCGGATCGCCGACCGGCTCGGCCCGCAGCGGCTGTACGAGTACCAGCAGGCGTTCGGGCTCGGTTCGCCCACCGGGTCCGGCATGCCAGGGGAGGCCGCCGGCGCGCTGCTGCCGCCGGAGGAGTGGTCGGGCTCGTCGTACGGGTCGGTGCCGATCGGCCACAGCGTCACCACCACCACGCTGCAGCTCGCCGCCGCGTACGCGGTGATCGCCGGCGACGGGACGTGGCGGACGCCGACCCTGGTGCAGGCGGTGGTCGACCCCGACGGTCGGGAGCGGCGGCCGGTGCCGGTGGAGACCCGGCGGGTCGTCAGCCCGGAGACCGCCGCCGCGGTACGCACCATCCTGGAGGCGCCGGTCACCGTGCCCGGCGCCACCGGGACGGCCGCGGCGGTCGACGGCTACCGGGTCGCCGGCAAGACCGGCACCGGCGGGCTCGTGATGGACGGCCGGTACGCCGAGGGGCAGGTGGCGACGTTCGTGGGCATGGCCCCGGCCGAGGCGCCCCGGTTCGTCATCGCGGTCGCCGCGTACGTCCCGTCCGGCGGTGGTGGGCTGGTGGCCGCCCCGACGTTCGGGGACATGATGGCGTCGACGCTCGCCCGCTACCGGGTGCCGCCGTCGGACGAGCCCGCGCCGGCGTTCACCCTGTACCCGTGACCGCTGGGCCGTCGGTGATCCGGTGGCGGTGCACCCCGGGAGGAAGGCGGTGACCCGTCCGGCCGTCGGTATGTCGGACGGCCGTGGCACCGGGGATGCCGGAAGGGAGTAAGGTCAGACGCCGTGTCCGGCATTGACCCCGCGAAAGCCACGGGCACACCCCCGTCGGCACCGACCCGGCCGCAGCAGGTGCCGCCGTGCCCGCTGGCGGAGCTGGCCCGGTTGCTCGGGCTTTCCGACCGTCCGGCCGGACAGGTCACCGGGGTGACGCACGCCAGCGGCCAGGTGCGACCCGGGGACCTGTACGCGGCGCTGCCGGGTGCCCGGCGGCACGGCGCGGAGTTCGCCGCCGCCGCGGTGGCCGCGGGCGCGGTGGCGGTGCTCACCGACCCGACCGGCGCCGCCCGCCTCACCGGCGCCGACGCGCTCCCGGCCGGCGTCCCGGTGCTGGTCGTCGACGACCCGCGCGGCCGGCTGGGGGAGGTGGCCGCGCGGGTGTACAGTGACCCGACCGCCCACCTCACGGTGGTCGGGGTGACCGGCACCGCCGGCAAGACCACCACCACCTACCTGGTGGAGGCGGGGCTTCGCGCCGTGGGGCGCACCACCGCCCTGCTCGGCACGGTGGAGACCCGCCTGGGCGACCTGGTGCTCGACAGTGAGCGCACCACTCCGGAGGCCACCGACCTGCACGCGATGCTCGCGGTGGCGCGGGAGCGGGGTGTGGACTCGGCGGTGATGGAGGTGTCCAGCCACGCGCTGGCGCTCGGCCGGGTCGGCGGGGTGCGGTTCACCGTCGGCGCGTACACCAACTTCGGGCAGGACCACCTGGACTTCCACGCCGACCTGGACGACTACTTCCGGGCCAAGGCGCGGCTGTTCGACGGCCGGTGCACCGCCGAGGTGCTCAACCACGACGACCCGGCGCTGGCGGTGCTGCGCCGCCCCGGCACCGTCACCTGCTCGGCGGCCGGCGACCCGGCGGCCACCTGGCGGGCCGAGGCGGTCCAGGTGGCGCCGGACGGGTTCCGGCAGCGCTTCACCGCGGTCGGGCCGGCCGGGCCGGTGCCGGCCGGGGTGGGGCAGCCGGGCCTGCACAGCGTCGCCAACGCGCTGATCGCGATCGCGGTACTGGTCGAGGTCGGCGTGCCGGCGGAGGTCGCGGCGGCCGCGGTGGCCGACGCCGGTCAGGTGCCCGGCCGCCTGGAGCGGGTCGGCCCGGCCGACGGCCCGCTGGGGGTGGTCGACTACGCCCACAAGCCCGACGCGGTGGTGGCGGTGCTGCGGGCGCTCGCGGGGGTGGCCGCTGCCCGGGGCGGCCGGCTGATCTGCGTGCTGGGCGCCGGGGGCGACCGGGACCCGGGCAAGCGCGCGCCGATGGGGGAGGCGGCGGCGCGCGGAGCCGACCTGCTGGTGGTCACCGACGACAACCCGCGCACCGAGGACCCGGCGGCGATCCGGGCCGCGGTGCTCGCCGGGGCCCGCCGGGTGGCCGGCGCGCAGGTGGTGGAGATCGGCGACCGGCGGGAGGCGATCGGGTACGCGGTGAAGGCCGCCCGCCCCGCCGACGTGGTCGCGGTGCTGGGCAAGGGGCACGAGCGCGGGCAGGAGGTGGCCGGCCAGGTGTATCCGTTCGACGACCGGGTGGTGCTGGCCGAGGCGCTGACGGCGGCGGTGGGTGTGCGGTGACCGGGCGGCGTGCGGTGACCGGCGACCGGCGGGGCGGGACGACGCCATGATCACGATGACGCTGGGCGAGGTGGCCGAGGCGGTCGGTGGCACGCTGGTGGACGCCGGACCGGACACCCCGGTCACCGGTGCGGTCGAGTTCGATTCCCGCCGGGTCGGGCCCGGCGGGCTGTTCGTCGCGTTCGTCGGCCAGCGGGTGGACGGCCACGACTTCGCCGCCGCCGCCGTCGCCGCCGGCGCGGTCGCGGTGATCGGCACCCGGCCGGTGCCCGCGGTGCCGATGGTCCTGGTGGCCGATCCGCTGGCGGCCATGGCGGCTCTGGCGCGCCGGGTGGTCGACCGGCTGCCCGGGCTGACCGTGATGGGCGTGACCGGCTCGTCGGGCAAGACCACCACCCAGGACTTCGTCGCCCAACTGGCCTCGCGGCTCGGCCCCACGGTGGCGCCGGCCGGCTCGTTCAACAACGAGCTCGGCCACCCGTACACGGTGCTGCAGGCGGGGCCCGACACCCGCTACCTGGTGCTGGAGATGGGGTCGCGGGGCGCCGGCCACGTCCGTTACCTGTGCGGGGTGGCGCCGCCGCGCATCGGGGTGGTCACCAACGTGGGGGTCTCCCACATCGGCGAGTTCGGCTCGGTGGAGGCGATCGCGCAGGCCAAGGGCGAGCTGGTCGAGGCGCTGCCGGCCGACGGGGTGGCGGTGCTCAACCTCGACGACCCGCGGGTGGCCGCGATGGCCGACCGCACCGCGGCCACCGTGGTCGGCTACCGGGTCGAGCCGGCGTCCGGCGACGGCGCCGCGGACGCCGGGCGCCGGGTCGCGGCGGTGCTCGCGGCCACCGGGGTCGGTCTCGACGAGCGGGCCTGCGCCCGCTACACGCTGGTCACCCCGGCCGGGTCGGTGCCGGTGCGGCTCGGGGTGCCCGGTGCCCACCAGGTGAGCAACAGCCTGGCGGCCGCCGCGGTGGCGATGCAGCTCGGCACGCCGCTGGACGAGCTCGCGGCCGCGCTCGGTGAGCTGACGCTGCGGTCGTCCCGGCGGATGGACGTCTACGACCGGCCGGACGGCGTGACCGTCATCGACGACTCGTACAACGCCAATCCGGCGTCGACCGCGGCGGCGCTGCGGGCGCTGGCGGCGATCGCCCGACCGGACGGCGGCCCGCGCCGGAGGGCGGTGGCCGTGCTCGGCTACATGGCGGAGCTCGGGCACCATGAACGGGCCGGCCACGAGGAGGTCGGTGCACTCGCGGCGGACCTGGAGGTGGATCTGCTGGTGGTGGTCGAGGAGGCTGCCAGGCCGATCGGTGACGGCGCCCGCAACCGGCGGGGGTGGCGGGGCGAGGTGGTGCCGGTACCCGACCAGGCACAGGCGGTGGCGGTGCTGTCCGAGCGGCTGCGGGAGGGTGACGTCGTGCTGGTGAAAGGCTCCCGGTACCGGACCTGGGAGGTGGCCGACTGGCTGCGGGCCGGGCTGCTGGAGGCGGCGCGGTGAGGGCCGTCGTCGTCGCGGCTGCGGTCGCCTTCCTGGTGTCGCTGTTCTGCACCCCCCTGGCGATCCGCGGGTTCTCCCGGCTGCGGGCCGGTCAGCCGATCCGCACCGACGGCCCGCGCACCCACCTGCCCAAGCAGGGCACGCCCACCATGGGCGGGGTCGTCTTCATCGTCGCCACCGTGCTGGCGTACATGGCCGGCCACGTCAGCCTCACCCTGTTCCCCCTGCCGGAGGACCAGATCGCCCAGGTCGGGCCGAGCATGACGGCGCTGGTGATCCTCGGGCTGTTCGTCTTCTGCGGCGCAGTCGGTTTCATCGACGACTTCCTCAAGGTACGCAAGCGCAACAGCGCGGGGCTGTCGGAGCGGGCCAAGCTGCTCAGTCAGCTGGTGATCGGCGCGGTCTTCGGGGTGATCGCGCTCAACTTCCCCAGCACCGCGGGTGAGACGGTGGCCAGCACCACCCTGTCGTTCGTGCGGGACGTGCCGTGGCTGGACATCGGCCGGATCGGCGCGGTGGTGGTGTTCATCCT